>JBFKOE010000069.1:0-9675 GCA_041629015.1 Gammaproteobacteria bacterium | reverse complement strand
GACGCCTGAGGTGGGCGGGGCGCCCGGCGCTCAGCCGGCGTGCTCGAGGCCGTCGAGGTACTTCTCGGCGTCGAGGGCGGCCATGCAGCCGGCGCCGGCCGAGGTGATCGCCTGGCGATAGATCGGGTCGGCGACGTCGCCAGCTGCGAAAACGCCGGCGACGCTGGTCGCGGTGGCGTTCCCGGTCGAGCCGCTCCTTACCTTGAGATAGCCGTGACCGTCCTGCTCGAGCTGGCCGGCGAAGATCTGGGTGTTGGGCCGATGGCCGATGGCGATGAACACGCCCTGCAGCTCGATCTCGCGCGTGCTCTGGTCCTCGGTGGAGCGCGCGCGAATGCCGGTGACCCCCGAGTCGTCGCCCAGCACCTCGTCCAGGGTGTGGTTCCAGAGGATGGTCACATTGCCGTTCTCCGCCCGCTCGAACAGGCGCTGCTGCAGGATCTTCTCCGCCCGCAGGGCATCGCGGCGGTGGATGAGCGTGACCTCGGCGGCGATATTGGCGAGGTAGAGCGCCTCCTCCACGGCGGTGTTGCCGCCGCCGATGACCGCCACCTTCTGCCCGCGGTAGAAGAAGCCGTCGCAGGTCGCGCAGGCCGACACCCCCTTGCCGCGGAAGGCCTCCTCGGACGGTAGGCCGAGGTACATGGCCGAGGCGCCGGTGGCGATGATCAGGGCGTCGCAGGTGTAGGTCCCGGAGTCGCCCTTCAGCCACAGGGGCCGGCGCTTGAGGTCGACCTCGTTGATGTGGTCGAAGACGATCTCGGTGTCGAAGCGCTCGGCGTGCTTGCGCAGGTCCTCCATCAGGCCCGGACCCTGCTGGCCCTCCGGACCGCCGGGCCAGTTCTCGACGTCGGTAGTCGTCATCAGCTGGCCGCCCTGCTCGATCCCGGTGATCAGCACCGGCTGCAGGTTGGCCCGCGCGGCGTAAACCGCGGCGGAATAGCCGGCCGGGCCGGACCCCAGGATCAGCAGGCGGCAGTGCCTGGCGTCGCTCATGTGCGTCTCCATTGCGGGCGGTGCGCGAGGGGGTCGCCGCGCCCGGGGAGGCATCCTGCCCGGCGCGGCGAGCGGCCAATGGTACGGAATCGGTTCGGGGCGGTAAAGGGAGCGAAAACCCGTGTGCGAGCGGTCTCCGTCACGCGCCGCCGGGGCCGCATCTGCTATCCTTCCCGCCTTCCGTGGCGGCGCCGGCAGACGGCCCTGCGGTAATCGAGATCCGGCGCGACTCCGGACCTGGAAATACATATAATTAAACGGCTTGCAGAGCATTTTTGCAGTTAAAGGTTAAGGAAATTGGCGCAGGCGACCCGTAAGACCTCCTATACCCCCCGGCTCACCCGCCACCTGTCCCGCGGCCTGCGCGAGGGCATGTTGCTGATGTGCGGCGTGGTGGCGCTGTACCTGGTGATTGCGCTCGCCAGCTACGACCCCCGGGATCCCGGCTGGTCGTTCAGCGGCGCCAACCCCCAGGTCGTCAACTCGGGCGGTATCGTCGGCGCCTGGCTGGCCGACGTGTTCCTCTACCTGTTCGGCTACATCGCCTTCCTGCTGCCGATGACCGTGGTGTACGCGGGCTGGATCGTTTTCCGCCAGCCGGCGGCTGGCGAAGCCCCCCTGGACGGGGTGCGGATCGCGCTGCGGGCGGCCGGCTTCTTCCTCACCCTGCTCGGCGGCTGCGGCCTGGGGGCGCTGCACTTCGGCAGCGGGATGCTGGCGGTCCCGCAGTCGGCCGGCGGCGTGCTGGGCGTGGTGCTGGCGGGCGGGCTGGTCGACGCCGTGGGCATCCTCGGCGCGACGCTGTTCCTGCTGGCGCTCTTCCTGGTCGGGATCACACTGCTGACCAGCCTGTCGTGGCTGGGCGTCATGGACTTCACCGGCTATTACGCCCTGGCCGTGGCGACCTCGGCGACCGCGCTGGCGCTACGCCTGCGCGATCAGTGGGTGGGGCGGCGGTCGCGGGCGACCCGCGAGAAGGCGCAGGAGGAGCACGCGGTGAAGCGCCGCGAGCGGCGGCCGGTGCGCATCGAGCCGGTGATCAAGCCGCTGCAGGTCAGCGAGCGGGCGGAAAAGGAGCGCCAGGTGCCGCTTTTCGAGCCGCCGCCGAACAGCGAGCTGCCGCCGCTCACCCTGCTCGATGCGGCCGAGGCCTCGGGCAGGGGCTACTCCAACGACGCCCTTGAAGCGATGTCGCGCCAGGTCGAGATCAAGCTGCGCGACTTCGGGGTCGAGGTCGAGGTGGTGGCCGTGCACCCGGGGCCCGTGATCACCCGCTTCGAGCTGCAGCCCGCGGCCGGCGTGAAGGTGAGCCAGATCACCAACCTGGCCAAGGATCTGGCGCGCTCGCTGTCGGTCATCAGTCTGCGGGTGGTGGAGGTGGTTCCGGGCAAGTCGGTGGTGGGGCTGGAGATCCCCAACGAGCACCGCGAGCTGGTCAACCTGAGCGACATCCTCAAGTCCCGGGACTACGAGCGGGCCAACTCGCCGCTCACGCTGGCGCTGGGCAAGGACATCAGCGGTCAGCCGGTGGTGGTCGACCTGTGCCGCATGCCGCACCTGCTGGTCGCCGGCACCACCGGCTCGGGCAAGTCCGTGGCGCTCAACGCCATGATGCTGAGCATTCTCTACAAGACGCTGCCGGACCAGGTCCGCCTGATCATGGTCGACCCGAAGATGCTCGAGCTCTCGGTCTACGACGGCATCCCGCACCTGCTGACCCCGGTAGTGACCGACACCAAGGAGGCGGCGAGCGCGTTTCGCTGGTGCATCGGCGAGATGGAGCGCCGCTACCGGGTGATGGCGGCGCTCGGGGTGCGCAACATCTCCGGCTTCAATCGCAAGATCCTGGAGGCCAGGGAGCGGGGGGCGCCACTGCGCGACCCGCTTTACCAGCCCGACCCCCTGGAGGAGGACGGCGGGCCGGCCGAGCTAGGAACGCTGCCCTACATCGTCGTCGTGGTCGACGAGCTGGCCGACCTGATGATGGTCGTGGGCAAGAAGGTCGAGGAGCTGATCGCCCGGCTGGCGCAGAAGGCGCGGGCTTCCGGCATTCACCTGATCCTGGCGACGCAGCGGCCCTCGGTGGACGTGATCACCGGCCTGATCAAGGCGAACATCCCCACCCGCATCGCCTTCCAGGTCTCCTCTCGCGTTGACTCGCGGACCATACTCGACCAGATGGGCGCGGAGCAGCTGCTGGGTCACGGCGACATGCTGTATCTCGCGCCGGGAACCGGGCTGCCGCGCCGGGTGCACGGGGCCTACGTTGCGGATCACGAGGTCCACGAGGTGGTGCGTCACCTCAGGCGCGCCGGCCGGCCCGAGTACGTCGAGGAGGTCATCAGCGAGGCTGGCGACGACGGCAATGGCCCGGGCGGCAACGGCAGCGCGGACGCCGAGCAGGATCCGCTCTACGACGAGGCGGTGCAGATCGTGGTCGAGTCGCGCCGCGCCTCGGTCTCCGGTGTCCAGCGCCGCCTGAAGATCGGCTACAACCGGGCCGCGCGGCTGGTGGAGGCCATGGAGTCGGCCGGCGTGGTCGGCCCGATGGAATCGAACGGCGCGCGCGAGGTGCTGGCGCCGCCTCCACCCAAGGACTGAGCGCGAATGGCAGGCGTCGCGGGCGGAAACAGGAGCGGGCTCACGGGCCTGGCCGCGGCGCTGCTGCTGGCCGGGCTGGGCGCGGTGTCGCCGCCGGCCCAGGGGCAGGGCGCCACCGAGCAGCTGCGCGCGCTGGTGGAATCGACGCGCTCGCTGCGCGCGGACTTCGAGCAGACGGTCGAGGATGCCCAGAGCAAGCGCATCCATCGCTCAACCGGCAGCATGGTGCTGATGCGCCCGGGGCGCTTCCGCTGGGACTATCTCACTCCCTACCCGCAGCTGATCGTGGCCGACGGGGAGCGGATCTGGATCCACGACACCGAGCTCGAGCAGGTCACGGTCAAGCCGCTGGACGCGGCGCTCGGCAGCGCGCCCTCGCAGCTGCTGAGCGGCGGCCTGGACCTCGACGAGAACTTCACCTACGCGCCGCTGCCCGATTCCCAGGGCCTGGCCTGGATCGAGCTGGTGCCACGCGAGCGCGACAGCAACTTCGAGCGGGTGCGGCTCGGCTTCCGGGCCGATCTGCTCGCCGCGATGGAACTCGAGGACGGATTCGGCCAGATCACGCGCTTCTGGTTCTCGGCGGTGGAGCGCAACGCGCGGGTCGATCCGGGCCTGTTCCGATTCGAGCCGCCGCCGGGTGTCGATGTCATCGGCCAGTGACCTGTTCGCCGGCTCCGGGCTAGCCCCGGAGCAGCGGCCGCTGGCCGACCGCATGCGGCCGACCATGCTGGACCAGGTCGCCGGCCAGCGCCACCTGTTGGCGCCGGGCAAGCCGCTGCGCACCGCGATCGAGAGCGGGCGTCCGTACTCCATGATCCTGTGGGGCCCGCCGGGCACCGGCAAGACCACGCTCGCCAAGCTCATCGCCCACTATTGCGACGCCACCTTCCTGCAGCTCTCGGCGGTGCTGGCTGGTGTCAAGGACATTCGCGCCGCGGTTGACCGGGCACAGCTGGAGCGCGCCCAGCATGGCCGGGCCACGGTGCTGTTCATCGACGAGGTGCACCGCTTCAACAAGGCGCAGCAGGATGCCTTCCTGCCCTTCGTCGAGGACGGCACCCTGGTGTTCATCGGCGCGACCACCGAGAACCCCTCCTTCGAGCTCAACAACGCCCTGCTGTCGCGGGCCCGAACCCATGTGCTCAAGACGCTGGAGCGCGACGACATCGAGGCCCTGCTGGCGCGGGCGCTGGGCGACTCGGTCGCCGGTCTCGGTACGCTGGGCCTGGAGCTGGAGGCGGGGGCGCTGGCCCAGATCGCCGCGGCCGCCGACGGCGACGCACGCCGCGCGCTGACCTTTCTCGAGATTGCCGTTGAGCTCGCGGAGCCGGCCGGCGAGGGGCTGCGCATCGGCGCCGAGACCCTGGCCGAGGTGATCTCGGGGGGCGTGCGCCGCTTCGACAAGGGCGGCGACCAGTTCTACGACCAGATCTCGGCGCTGCACAAGTCGGTGCGTGGGTCGGCGCCGGACGCAGCGCTCTACTGGCTGGCGCGCATGCTCGACGGCGGCTGCGACCCGCTCTACATCGCCCGGCGCGTGACGCGCATGGCGAGCGAGGACATCGGCAACGCCGACCCGCGTGCCCTGCAGCTCGCGCTGGCGGCCTGGGACGTGCAGGAGCGGCTCGGCAGTCCGGAGGGCGAGCTGGCCCTCGGCCAGGTCGTGCTCTACCTGGCCTGCGCGCCCAAGAGCAACGCCGCCTACACCGCTTTCGCGGCGGCGCAGGCCGACGCGCGCGCGTATGGCTCGCTCGAGGTGCCCGCGCATCTGCGCAACGCCCCTACCCGCCTGATGAAGGAGCTGGGTCATGGCGAGGGCTATCGCTATGCCCACGACGAGGCCGACGGCTACGCGGCGGGCGAGCGCTACCTTCCCGACGGCATGGCGGATGCGCGCTATTACCGGCCGAGCGGGCGGGGGCTGGAGGAGCGCATCGCCCGGCGGCTGGCCGAGCTGCGGGACCGCGACCGGGCGGCGCGGCGCAAGGGCGGCTGAGCGATGCCGGCCGCGGGTCGCTGCGGACCATCGAGACGCTAGCGGGGCGCGCGAGCATGGGCATGGTCGTGGCCATTGCGCTGGGCGGCGCCGCCGGAGCCCTGCTGCGCTTCTGGATGTCGGGCGCCGTGCACGCGCTGCTGGGCCGGGGCTTTCCCTACGGCACCCTGGCGGTCAACGTGCTCGGTTCGCTGGCCATGGGTTTTCTCTACGTCTGGCTGCTGGAGCGCTCGACGCTGGGGCCGGAGTGGCGGGGCGCGCTGCTGGTCGGCCTGCTCGGCGCCTTCACCACCTTTTCCACCTTCTCGCTCGAGACCCTCAACCTGGTGGAAGAAGGCGCCCTGGCGCGGGCGGTGGCGAACGTGCTGCTCAGCGTGGTGCTGTGCATCGGCGCCGCCTGGTGCGGAATGCTGGCCGCGCGCCAGCTCTGACCGTGCCCGCATCGCGCGGGCAAGAGAGCTTGAGGAACTGCGCATGAAGACAGAGGCGATCACGGTAGTGCGGATCTACCTGACCGAGGGCGATCACCGCCTCGCCGGCCTCATCGAGCGCCTGCGCGAGAAGGAGCGGGTGAGGGGCCTGACGGTCTTCCGCGGCATTGCCGGATTCGGCCAGTCCGGTAAACTTCACGCCTCGAACCTGGTGGATATCTCGCTCGATCTGCCGCTGGTCGTGGAATTCTTCGACACGCCCGCCCGCGCCGCCGAGATCATGTCCCACTTGAACCCGACCGTGGAGCCCGGGCACATGATCAGCTGGTCCGCCGCGGTCAACAGCAACGAAGAGTAGCGATGCTAGACGCGAGGCTCTTGCGCAACGATCTCGATGCCACCGTCGCGGCGCTGGAGCGCCGCGGCTTCCGCTTCGACACCGGGCGCTACCAGACGCTGGAGGCGCGCCGCAAGGAGATCCAGGTCCAGACCCAGGACCTGCAGCAGGAGCGCAACGCCCGCTCCAAGGCCATCGGCGCCACGAAGGCGGCGGGCGGGGACATCGAGCCGCTGCTCGCCGAGGTCGCCGACCTGGGCGATCGGCTCAAGGGCGCCGAGAACGAGCTCACCGAACTGCAGGGCGAGCTGCAGGACCTGCTGCTGGGCATACCCAACCTGCCCCAGGCGACGGTGCCGGACGGGCGCGACGAGTCGGAGAACCGCGAGCTTCGCCGCTGGGGCGAGCCGCCGCGGTTCGACTTCGAGCCGCTGGACCACGTGGCCTTGGGCGAGCGCAGCGGGCTGCTCGATTTCGAGACCGCCGCCAAGATCTCGGGCTCGCGCTTCGTCGTCATCCACGGCGCGCTAGCCCGCCTGCAGCGGGCGCTGACCCAGTTCATGCTCGACCTGCACAGCCGCGAGCACGGCTACACAGAGGTCTACGCGCCCTACCTGGTCAACCCGGACAGCCTGCGCGGCACTGGCCAGCTGCCCAAGTTCGAGGCCGACCTGTTCCGCATAGCCGGCGAGCAGGCGCTCTACCTCATACCCACGGCCGAGGTGCCGGTCACCAACATCGTGCGCGACGTGATCATCGAGGACGCCGACATGCCGCGGCGCTTCGTCTGCCACACGCCCTGCTTTCGCAGCGAGGCGGGTTCCTACGGCAAGGACACGCGCGGCATGATTCGCCAGCACCAGTTCGAGAAGGTCGAGCTGGTGCAGGTCGTGCGCCCGCACGAGTCGGCTGAGGCCCTGGAGGCGCTGACCGCGGATGCCGAGCGCGTCCTGCAGCTCCTCGAGCTGCCCTACCGCGTCGTCGCGCTGTGCACGGGCGATCTCGGCTTCTCCTCGGCGCGCACCTACGACCTGGAGGTCTGGCTGCCCGGCCAGGACACCTACCGCGAGATCTCTTCGTGCAGCAACTTCGAGGATTTCCAGGCGCGGCGCATGGGGGCGCGCTGGCGCAATCCCGCGACCGGAAAGCCGGAGCTGGTGCACACGCTGAACGGTTCGGGGCTGGCGGTCGGGCGCACGCTGGTGGCGCTCATGGAGAACCACCAGGATGCCGCGGGCGCGATCCGGGTCCCGGCGGCCCTGCGGCCCTACCTCGGCGGGCTCGAAGTGATCGCCTGACGGCGCCGTTCGCACCCTGCCGATGGACTACCTGCCGATCTTCCTCAATCTCAAGCCGCGCCGCTGCCTGGTGGTCGGCGGTGGCGAGGTGGCCGCGCGCAAGGTGCGCCTGCTGCGCGCGGCGGGCGCCCGGATCGAGGTCTGCGCGCCGGCGCTGTGCCGGGAGCTCGCCGAGCTCGCGGCTGCGGGCGCGATCGACTGGCAGGAGCGGGCATTCCAGGACGGGATGCTGGCGAGCGCCGACCTGGCCCTGGTGTACGCAGCGACCGACGATCGCGCGGTCAACCGGCGGGTGTCGGAGCAGGCGCGCTCGCAGCGCTTGCCGGTCAACGTGGCCGACGATCCGGAGCTCTGCACCTTCATCATGCCCTCGATCATCGACCGCTCGCCGGTGGTGGTGGCGGTCTCCACCGGGGGTGCTTCGCCGGTCCTGGCGCGCCTGATCCGCGGTCGGCTGGAGTCGATGATCCCGGCCGCCTACGGCCGCCTCGCCGCCGTGGTCGAGCGCTTTCGCAAGCCGGTCAAGGATCGGTTCCGCGCAGGCGGTGCGCGGCGCGCCTTCTGGGAGAGGGTGCTGCAGGGGCACATCGCCGAGCTGGTGCTCACCGGCCACGACGCCGAGGCCGAGGCGGCGCTGGCGGCTGCCCTGGACGAGGCCGACAACGAGGTGACCTGCGGTGAGGTCTACCTGGTCGGCGGCGGTCCCGGCGACCCGGACCTGCTGACCTTTCGCGCCCTGCGCCTGATGCAGCAGGCCGACGTCGTGCTTCACGACCGGCTGGTGGCGCCCGCGATCCTGGAGCTGACCCGCCGCGACGCGGAGCGCATCTACGTCGGCAAGGAGCGCGATCGCCACACCCTGCCGCAGGGCGGGATCAACCAGCTGATGGTCTCGCTGGCCCGCCAGGGAAAGCGGGTGCTCAGACTCAAGGGCGGTGACCCGTTCATCTTTGGCCGTGGCGGCGAGGAGATCGAGACCCTGGCCGCGCAAGGGATCCCTTTCCAGGTGGTCCCGGGCATCACCGCCGCGGCGGGCTGCGCCTCCTATGCGGGCATTCCGCTGACGCATCGCGACTACGCCCAGTCCTGCCTGTTCGTCACCGGGCACCTCAAGGACGGCACGGCCGATCTCAACTGGCCGGCGCTGGTGCAGGACCAGCAGACGGTGGTGATTTACATGGGCCTGCACGGCCTCGAGATCATCTGCCGCGAGCTGATCGCCCACGGCATGCCCGCCACGACGCCGATCGCCCTGGTGCAGCGCGGCACCACGCCCGAGCAGCGCGTGGTCACGGGGACGCTGGAAACCATGCCCGCCCTGGTGGCGGGCGAGGAGATTCGTCCGCCGACGCTGATCATCGTCGGCGAGGTGGTGCGGTTGCGGGAGAAGCTGAACTGGTTTGCGGGCGGGCTGCCCGGCGTGAGCGCGCCGGGCTAGAGGAAGAAGAACTTCATCTTGGTTCCCACCAGCTCGATCGTGTCCTGATCCTTCAGGGGGCGGCTGTCGTCCCCGATCGATTCGCCGTTGACCACCGGAAGGTCCGAGTTGCGGCGCAGCTTGCGGCTCTTGATGCCGTGGATGGAGTAGCCCTCGGGCTGGCGGGCGATCAGCGCGACCTTCACGCCGTTGATGCCGATGGTGTTGAACGGCTTGCGCAGCTCCAGCACCTTGCCCGACATCGGTCCGTCGAGGATCTTCACCGCGCCCAGCGGGCCGCCACGGGCATCGGCGGTCAGCTTGCGCCCCTCGCCGCCCATGCCCGTGTCCAGCATCATGGTCGGCTCGAACTCGGCCTTGAGAAACATCGTCGGCTCGTAGGTGGCGGCCGACTCGGAGAGGTAGGTGAACTGGTGGCTGCCGATCTGCACCACGTCGCCGTGCTTGAGGATCGCCTTCTTGATCTTCTTGCCGTTGACCAGGGTGCCGTTGGTGCTGCCCAGGTCTTCGATGTAGGTGTTGTGCAGGGCGGTGACCAGCGCGTGGCGCCCGCTCACCGCGAGGTCGTTCAGCTG
>JBFKOE010000068.1:0-9782 GCA_041629015.1 Gammaproteobacteria bacterium | reverse complement strand
TCGGCATCCTCGCCCTGCTCGCGCTGATCGGCATCCACCTGTTCCGGCTGCTGCGCCAGTACCAGCGCGGAGTGGCCGGCAGCCGCATGACCGTGCGCATGGTGGCGATCTTCGCGGTGCTGTCCGTGGCGCCGGTTCTGGTCGTCTACTACTTCTCGATGCAGTTCCTGCATCGCGGCATCGACAGCTGGTTCGACGTGCGCGTGGAGAAGGCCCTGGAGGATGCGCTCGACCTCGGCCGCCTCTCGCTCGACCTGCGCATGCGCGAGGTGCTGCGCCAGAGCGAGCAGATGGCGGTCGAGATGCGCGACGTAAGCGAGGCGCTGACCGCGCTGACGCTCGACGAGCTGCGCGGGCGCAGCGGCGCGACCGAGCTGGTGCTGTGGGCCAGCAGCGGTCGAGTGATGGCCTCGAGCAGCGCGGACGAGACCACCCTGGTGCCGAGCCGCCCCAGCGAGGGCATCCTGCTGCAGGTGCGCCAGAGCGGCTCCTACGTGGGGCTGGACCCGATCCAGGACCTGGGACTGCACGTGCGGGTGGTGGTGGCGGTGGCGCCCGGCGAGGCGGCCGCCGAGGGCCGCATCCTGCAGGCGCTGTTCCGCATTCCGGCGCGCGCCGACACCCTGGCGACCAGCGTCGAGCGTGCCTACTCGGAGTACAAGGAGCTCGCCTTCCTGCGCGTGCCGCTGAAATACAGCTTCACGCTCACCCTGTCGCTGGTCCTGCTGCTCAGTCTGCTCACGGCCGTGCTTGCCGCCTTCTATTCGGCGCGCCGGCTTGCGGCGCCCATCCGCGACCTCGCCGAGGGCACCCGGGCCGTCGCCGCCGGTGACTACAGCAAGGAGGTGCCGGCCACCGCGCACGATGAGCTGGGATTCCTGGTGCAGTCCTTCAACTCCATGACCCGCGGCATCGCCCGTGCCAGCGCCGAGGCCCTGCACAGCCAGCACCTGCTCGAGGAGCACAACGCCTACCTCGAGGCGGTGCTGGGCGACCTGTCCTCGGGCGTGATCACCCTGGACGAGGAGCTGCGCGTGCAGCGCGCCAACAGCGCCGCCGCCAACATCCTCGGTGCCGACCCGGCAACCTGGATCGGCCAGCGGCTGCTGTCCCTGGCACCCGAGGGCCCGGTCATGCGCCAGGTGCTCGCGGCGCTGCGCCGGCGGCTGGAGGCCGGCGCCGAGGAGTGGAGCGAGGAACTCGAGCTCTCGGCGGAGGGCAGCCGCAGGGTCCTGGTCTGCAGCGGCACCCGGCTATCGGACGCGACGTCGGCGCGCGGTTACGTCATCGTAATCGACGATGTCACCGCGCTCGTGCAGGCCCAGCGCGACGCGGCCTGGGGCGAGGTCGCGCGCCGCCTGGCCCACGAGATCAAGAACCCGCTCACGCCGATCCAGCTCTCGGCCGAGCGCCTGCGCCAGAAATACCTGGGCCGGCTCGACGCCCAGGAGGCGCGCTCGCTGGATCGCTACACCCACACCATCATTCAGCAGGTGAAGACCATGCAGGAGATGGTCAACGCCTTCTCGGATTACGCGCGTCCGCCGCCGCTGAGCCTCGCCCCGCTCGATCTCAACCGCCTGATCGGCGAGGTGCTCGAGCTCTATCGCCACAGCACGCCCGGCGCCCGCTTCCAGGTCGAGCTGGCCGAAGCGCTGCCGCCCCTGCTGGCCGATTCCGGGCGCCTGCGCCAGCTGCTGCACAATCTGCTCAAGAACGCCATCGAGGCCGTGGCTGACGCGCAGGCCGGTCGCATTCGAGTCAGCACCTGCAGCGTTGCCGGCGATGCGCGCCCGATGCTCGAGCTGCGGGTGTGCGACAACGGCAGCGGCATACCGGGCTCGATTGCCGACCGGCTGTTCGAGCCCTACGTGACCAGCAAGCCCAAGGGCACCGGGCTCGGCCTCGCCATCGTCAAGAAAATCGTCGAGGAGCACGGTGGTACGATATGGCCCGAAGCGCAGCCCGAGGGCGGGACCTGTCTGGTCGTTCGCCTGCGCGGCGAGCAGCGCGACGCCGACGGTGATGCCGCGCCGACGCGCGCCCTGCCGGGCGCCGTGGGAGCGGGCCGCTGAACCCGGCGCTCGCCAACACGACCGGCGCGGACCGCGTCGGCGCCGCTGGCCGCGGGGACCTCATGAGCAAGACCCAGATCCTGGTCGTCGACGACGAGCCCGACATCCGCGAGCTCCTGCAGGAGATCCTTGAGGACGAAGGCTTTGCGGTGAACTCGGCGCCCGGCGCCGAGGCGGCGCGGGCCGCGCTGCGCGCGCAGAAGCCCGACTTGGTCCTGCTCGACATCTGGATGCCCGACCTCGACGGCGTGTCGCTGCTCAAGGAATGGTCGGAGGACGGCGGCCTGCCCTGCCCGGTGATCATGATGTCCGGGCACGGCACGGTCGAGACCGCGGTCGAGGCCACCCGCCTCGGGGCCTACGATTACATCGAGAAGCCGCTCTCGATCGCCAAGCTCCTGCTGACGGTCAACCGGGCGCTGGAGACCGAGCGGCTGCAGCGCGAGAACGTGCAGCTGCGCGATCATGCGCCGGCAGTGATCGAACCCGCCGGGCGCAGCCTGGTGATGCAGCACCTGCGCGAGCAGGTCATGCACATCGCCGAGCACGAGTCCTGGGTGCTGCTGACCGGCGAGGCGGGCACCGGCAAGGAGACCCTGGCGCGCTATCTCCACGCCCACAGCGCGCGTCGCGCCGCGCCCTTCGTCGTGGTCGGGGTGGCGTCCATCGCCCGCGAGAACTCCGAGGTGGAGCTGTTCGGCAGCGAGGAGGGCGAGGAGGTCCACTACGGTCGCCTGGAGCAGGCCAGCGGCGGCACGCTGTTCCTCGACGAGATCGCCGACATGGATCCAGGCACCCAGGCTCGGCTGGTCAGCGCGCTGGAGACCCGCTCCTTCCTGCGCGTCGGCGGCAGCGAGCCGGTGGCCATCAACGTGCGCATCATCGCCGCGACCCACCGCGACCTGGAGAAGGAGGTCAAGGTCGGGCACTTCCGCGAGGATCTCTACTACCACCTCAACGTCGTCCCGCTGGCGGTGCCGCCGTTGCGCGAGCATCGCGAGGACGTGCCCGAGCTGCTGGCCTTCTACGTCGATTACTTCGTCGCGCGCGAGAAGCTGCCCTATCGCCACTTCTCCACCGCCGCGCAGAATCGCTTGCGCAACCATATCTGGCCCGGCAATATCCGCGAGCTGAAGAACCTGGTCCAGCGCCTGCTGATCCTGGGCAGCGGCGAGGAGATCGGGATCGGCGAGGTCGAGGCCGCCCTGGGCAGCCAGTCCGCGGCGGCCGCAGCGGGCGAGCTCGCGGGCGTGAGCATGGACCTGCCGCTGCGCGAGGCGCGCGAGCAGTTCGAGCGGGCCTACTTCGAGCACCACCTGCGCCAGGTCGGCGGCAGCGTGGCCAAGCTCGCCACTCTGGTTGGCATGGAGCGCACCCACCTCTACCGCAAGCTACGGGGACTCGGCATCAGCGCCAAGCAGGTCAGCGGCGAAAACTAGCGGCCCCGTTCGGCCAACAACAAGCACACGACCACGGTCACCGGAATCTGGGCTGAATCATGAAGATCCTGATACTTGGAGCCGGCCAGGTGGGGGCCTCCATGGCCGGTATCCTCGCCGGCGAGGCGAACGACATCACCGTCGTCGACTCCGACCCGGCGCGGCTGCGCGAGCTGCAGGACCGGCTCGATCTGCGCACGGTGGTCGGCTTCGCCTCGCACCCCGAGGTGCTCGAGCGCGCAGGTGCCGAGGATGCCGACATCATCCTCGCCGTCACCAACAGCGACGAGACCAACATGGTCGCTTGCCAGATCGCCTACACGCTGTTCCACACCCCGACCAAGATCGCCCGCATTCGCTCCACGGCCTATCTCTCGCGGCCCGGCATCTTCGCCCAGGAGGCCCTGCCGGTCGACGTGCTGATCAGCCCCGAGCAGCTGGTCACCGAGTACGTGCAGCGGCTGATCGAGCACCCCGGCGCCCTGCAGGTGCTGGAGTTCGCCGAGGGCCGGGTGGTGCTGGTCGCGGTGCGCGCCTACTACGGCGGCCCGCTGGTCGGTCACCAGCTCAAGGAGCTGCGTGAGCACATGCCCGGCATCGAGACCCGGGTGGCCGCCATCTTCCGCAAGGGTCAGCCGATCATCCCCGAGGGCGACACCGTCATCGAGAGCGACGACGAGGTCTTCTTCATCGCCGCCAAGCGCGACATCCGCAAGGTGATGAGCGAGTTCGGCCGCCTCGACCGCCCGGTGAAGAGCGTGCTGCTGGCCGGCGGCGGCAATATCGGCAAGGCGGTCGCCGAGGCGCTGGAGAGCATCTGCTCGGTGAAGCTCATCGAGCGCAGCCCGGAGCGGGCGCGTGCCATCTCCGAGGAGCTCGACAAGACCATCGTGCTGCTCGGGGACGCCGCCGACGAGGAGCTGCTGATGGAGGAGAACATCGACAACACCGATGTCTTCTGCGCCCTGACCAACGAGGACGAGGCCAACATCCTCTCCTCGATGCTTGCCAAGCGTCTCGGCGCGCGCAAGGTGATGGCGCTGATCAACCGCGCCGCCTACGTCGACCTGGTCGAGAGCAGCTCGATCGACATCGCGATCTCGCCGCAGCAGGCGACCATCAGCGGCCTGCTCACCCACGTGCGCCGCGGCGACGTGGTGGTGGCGCACTCGCTGCGCCGCGGGGCCGCGGAGGCGATCGAGGCGGTCGCGCACGGCGACGGCAAGACCTCGCGCGTGGTCGGGCGCGAGGTCGGCGACATCGAGCTGCCCGAGAACACCGCCATTGCCGCGCTGGTGCGCGGCAACGAGGTGCTCATGGCCCACCACGACACCGTCATCGAGGCCGAGGACCACGTGATCCTGTTCCTGGTGGACAAGAAGTTCGTGCCCCAGGTCGAGCGGCTGTTCCAGGTCGGTGTGACCTTTATCTGAACGCGGTGCGGCGGCGGGACACGCGATGCGACTGATGGCCGTGCAACGGGTCCTGGGTCTTCTGGTCACCCTGTTCAGCCTCACCATGCTGCCGCCGCTGGCGGTCGCGCTCTGGTACGGCGACGGGGCGGTGCTGCCCTTCGTGCTTGGCTTCGTGGTCGCGCTCGGCACCGGGCTGGCGATGTGGCTGCCGGCCGCGGCGATGCCTGCCGAGCTGCGGCTGCGTGACGGCTTCGTCGTGGTGGTGCTGTTCTGGGCGGTGCTCGGCTTCTTCGGCGCCCTGCCCTTCACCCTGGCCGAGAATCCGCACATGAGCTTCACCGACTCGGTGTTCGAGTCGCTCTCCGGCCTGACCACCACCGGGGCCACGGTGATCACCGCCATCGACGGCCTGCCCCACGCCATCCTCTACTACCGCCAGCAGCTCCAGTGGCTCGGCGGCATGGGCATCATCGTGCTCGCGGTCGCCATCCTGCCGATGCTCGGCATCGGCGGCATGCAGCTCTACCGCGCCGAGACCCCGGGGCCGATGAAGGACACCAAGCTCACCCCGCGCATCACCGAGACCGCCAAGGCGCTGTGGTACATCTACCTCGGAATGACCGTCGCCTGCGCGCTCGGCTACTGGCTGGCCGGCATGACGCCCTTCGACGCCATCGCCCACAGCTTCTCCACGGTTGCGATCGGCGGCTTCAGCACCCACGACCTCAGCATCGGCTATTTCAACAGCGCGTTGATCGAGGCCGTCGCGGTCGTGTTCATGGTGCTCGCCGGGATGAACTTTGCGCTGCACTTTCTCGCCTGGCGCAACTTCAGCCTGAAGCCCTACAGCGTCGATCCCGAGGTGCGCGCCTACCTCACCATCCTCGGCGTCACCGCGCTGATCACCACCGCCTACCTGCTCTACGCGGGCACCTTCGACAGTTTCGGCAGCGCGCTGCACCATGGCATCTTCCAGGCGGTCTCGATCGGAACCACGGCGGGCTTTACCACCGCGGAGTACTACGCCTGGCCCGGCTTTCTGCCGGTGATGCTGATCTTCGCCAGCTTCATCGGCGGCTGCGCCGGCTCCACCGGCGGCGGCATGAAGGTCATCCGCTGGCTGCTGATCTACCACCAGGGCAAGCGCGAGATCCTGCGCCTCATCCACCCGAGCGCGCAGATTCCGGTCAAGGTAGGCAGCAAGCCGGTTTCCGAGCACGTCATCAGCGCGGTCTGGGGCTTCTTCTCCCTCTACGTCGTGACCTTCGGCACCATGATGCTCGCGATCATGGCCACCGGCCTGGACCAGGTCACGGCCTTCTCCGCGGTGGCGGCCACGCTGAACAACCTGGGCCCGGGGCTGGGCGACGTCGGCGCCAACTACGCCGCGCTCAGCGACACCGCGAAGTGGATCCTGATGTTCGCCATGATGCTGGGGCGCCTGGAGATCTTCACCCTGCTGGTGTTGCTCAGCCCCGCGTTCTGGCGGCGCTAGGCGCGGCGCGCCTTGCCGTCGTGAGCTCCGAGCGCGAGAAGTGGGACGAGCGCTACCGCGGGGCCGATGCCGCCGAGGCGGCGCCGGCGCGGGTGCTGGAGGATTTCGCCCACCTGCTGCCGGCGGCCGGCGCGGCGCTCGACGTCGCCTGCGGCCTGGGCGGCAACGCGCTCTACCTCGCTGCCCGCGGCCTCGCGGTCTCGGCCTGGGACGTCTCGCCGGTCGCCATCGCCAAGCTCGAGGCCGAGGCGGGGCGCCGCGGCCTGGCCGTGACCGCGGCGGTGCGCGACCTCACCGCCGCCCCGCCGGCGCCGGCGAGCGTCGACGTGGTGGTGGTGGCGCGCTATCTGGAGCGCGCGCTGGTGCCGGCGCTGCTCGCTGCGCTGCGCCCGGCGGGCCTGCTCTTCTACCAGACCTTCATCAGCGACAAGGTGGACCCCCACGGGCCGCCCGACGGTCCCTACCGGCTCGCGCCCAACGAGCTGCTGCAGCTTTGCGCGCCACTGCGCATCCTCGCCTACCGCGATGAAGGGCGGGTCGGGGATCTCGGCCGCGGCTTTCGCAACGAGGCGATGCTGGTGGGGCAGAAGGTCGAGTGACGGGTGACGAGCGCCGAGTGCGCTCGCCGTCCCTGATGACGTGGGTGGCCTCCTGTAGCGGCGCCGAAAGGCGCGAAAGGGGCGGGCGCTGCGCCGGCTCGCGCCGCTCCTGCAATCAATCGCCCACCCGTAGGCACGAAATTATTCGCGATTAGAAGCCCAAGCGGAGAGATCCGCGGCTGAAGCCGCTCCTGAGAGCGTCCCCTACAAGTCGCCCGAGTAGTCGGTGGCCAGGATGCGCTGCGCCTCGGCGGCGTCGCGCGCCGCGACCTTGAGCTTGATGCCGCCGACGGCGATGGCATAGAGCCAGTCGGTCTGCACCATGTGCTGGTCGGCCAGCTGCGCGCCGACCCCCTCCGCGTGCAGCCGCCCGAGCGCGATCTGCGCGTCGGGCAGGGTGTCGAAGGTCGCGACGGTGACCAGGGTCTCGCGCGGATCGGGCTCCATCTCTGGGTTCTCGCGGTCTTTGCTTGCGCCGCCACTGGCCGGGGCGGCGAATGGCCTTACAATACGCCGCACGGGCATCTTGCGAACAGGGTTGGCGTCATCATGAAGTCGGAGCTCGGGCACCTCAGCCCCACCCAGGCCCACGAGATGGTTCAGAAGAACCCGCGCGCGGTGCTGGTGGACATCCGCTCGACCATGGAATTCCTGTTTGTCGGGCACCCCTCCGGCGCGATCCACATCCCCTGGATGGACGAGCCGGACTGGACCGTCAACCCGCATTTCGTCACCCGGGTGCGTGAGCTCATGCTGGGCGGCGCGATCGACAGCAGCGCGGGCGCCGCGCCCGTGATCCTGATCTGCCGCAGCGGCAAGCGCTCGGTGGAGGCCGGCAACGCCCTGGTCAAGGCGGGCTTCAACGAGGTCTACAACGTGCTCGAGGGCTTCGAGGGCGAACTCGACGAGCACCACCGGCGCGGCACCCTGGGCGGCTGGCGCTTCCACGGGCTGCCCTGGGAGCAGTGCTGATCGAGCGCGCGCGGCGCGGCTGACTCGTCCGGGGCCAGCGTTCGCCGCTCGCTGGCGCGGGCGACCGCGCTGCTATAGAATCCGCCCCCCCTTCGGCCCCGGCCCGATCCTGATGGTCGAAAACCTTCGCAACATCGCCATCATCGCCCATGTCGATCACGGCAAGACCACCCTGGTCGACAAGCTCCTGACCCAGTCCGGCACCCTCGCCCAGCGCGGTGCCGCGATCGAGCGGGTCATGGACTCGAACGAGCTCGAGCGCGAGCGCGGCATCACCATCCTGGCCAAGAACACCGCGGTCTCCTGGCGCGACTACCGCATCAACATCGTCGACACCCCGGGGCACGCGGACTTCGGCGGCGAGGTCGAGCGGGTGCTGTCGATGGTGGACTCGGTGCTGCTGCTGGTCGATGCCGTGGACGGGCCCATGCCGCAGACCCGCTTCGTCACCCAGAAGGCCTTTCGGCTTGGCCTGCGGCCGATCGTCGTGATCAACAAGATCGACCGGGCGGGCGCGCGGCCGGAGTGGGTGCTGAACGAGGTCTTCGATCTCTTCGACCGCCTCGGCGCAAGCGAGGAGCAGCTTGATTTCCCGGTGCTCTACTGCTCGGCGCTGCACGGCTACGCCTCGACCGATCCGGTCTGCCGCGCCGGCGATCTGACGCCGCTGTTCGAGGCCATCGCCCGTCACGTGCCACCGCCACCGGTGGATCTCGACGGGCCCTTCCAGCTCCAGGTCAGCTCGCTCGATTACAGCAGCTACGTCGGGGTGATCGGTATCGGGCGCATCCGCCGCGGCCGGGTGCGGCGCAACAGCCCGCTGACGCTGGTCGATCGCGAGGGCGGGCGGTGCGGCGTGCGCCTGCTGCAGATCTTTGGCTTCCTCGGCCTGGAGCGGGTCGAGGTCGGGGAGGCGCGCGCCGGGGACATCATCGCCTTCACCGGCATCGAGGGCCTGCGGATCTCCGACACCCTCTGCGACCCGGAGGCCGTCGAGCCCCTGCCGGCGCTCAGCGTCGACGAGCCCACGGTGAGCATGAACTTCCAGGTCAACACCTCGCCCTTCGCCGGCCGCGACGGCAAGTACCTGACCAGCCGCCAGCTTTCCGCCCGGCTGCGGCGCGAGCTCGAGCACAACGTGGCGCTGCGGGTCGAGGGCACCGCCGATCCGGACCGCTTCAAGGTCTCGGGGCGCGGCGAGCTGCACCTCGCCATCCTGATCGAGAACATGCGCCGCGAGGGCTACGAGCTGGCGGTCTCGCGCCCGGAGGTCATCCTCAAGGAAATAGACGGCGAGCTCCGCGAGCCCTACGAGACGCTCACCGTGGACGTGCCGGACCTCTACCAGGGCACCGTCATGGAGCGCCTCGGCGAGCGCCTGGCCGAGCTGCAGGCCATGCGCCCGGACGGCCGCGGCCGGGTGCGGCTCGACTACCTGATTCCGGCCCGCGGGCTGATCGGCTTCCAGACCGAGTTCCTCTCGGCCACCAGCGGCACGGGCCTGCTCTACCACGTTTTCGAGCGCTACGGCCCGCTGCGCCGCGGGCGCCTGGGGGCGCGGCGCAACGGCGCGCTGGTGGCCAATTCCGCCGGCAGGGCGCTGGGCTACGCGCTCTTCAACCTCCAGGAGCGCGGGCGGCTGTTCATCGGACCGGGGGACGAGGTCTACGAGGGCTTGGTAGTGGGCGTTCACTGACGCGAGAACGACCTGGTCGTAAATCCCATGAAGGCCAAGCAGCTCACCAACATCCGCGCGGCGGGCAGTGACGAGAACATCCCGCTCACCC
>JBFKOE010000067.1:0-9821 GCA_041629015.1 Gammaproteobacteria bacterium | reverse complement strand
GCCGTCGCCGTGCTGGGGATCGAGGACAAGATGGGCATGCACGCTTCGCCGACCTGCCAGCTGGCCTTTGAGGGCGCGCGGGCGGAGATCCTCGGCGCGCCCGGCGAGGGGCTGGCGCGCATGTTCACCATGATGAACGCGACCCGGCTGGAGGTAGCCGCCGAGGGCGTGGGCCTCGCCGAGGTGGCCGCCCAGCGGTCCTGGGCCTACGCGCTCGAGCGCCGCCAGGGGCGGGCGCCGGGATCGGGCGCCGGGGCCGACCCGATTTGGCACCACGGCGACGTGCAGCGCATGCTGCTCACCCAGGGGGCGCTCGCGGCGGGTTGCCGTGCCCTGGTCTACCGGGCCCTGGTGGAGCTGGAGCTCGGCGAGCGCCCTGGGCTGGTCGAGCTCCTGACGCCGGTGTGCAAGGCCTACTGCACCGATGCCGCGGTGGAGTCCGCCCAGCTCGCCATCCAGGTCCACGGCGGCTACGGTTACTGCCGGGAGTACCGGGTCGAGCAGGTGCTGCGCGATGCGCGCGTCACCCAGATCTACGAGGGGACCAACGGCATCCAGGCCATGACGCTGGCCGGGCGCCTGCTGCGCCTCGACGACGGCGCCTGCGCCCGCTCCTTCGAGGAGGACCTGGCCGCGGCGCGGCTCGCGGCCGAGCGCGCCGGCGACAAGGGCTGGGCAGGGGCGCTGGGGCAGGTGGCCGAAGCCTGGGCGCGCGCCTCGAGCGCCATCGCGGCGAGCCCGGATCCGGGCGGCGCGGCCTGGGATTACCTGCGGCTCACCGGCCTGGCGGCCTTCGCCGCGGCCTGGAGCCGGCTGGCGCGCGCCACGGAGGTCGCGCCCGCGCCGCCGCGTGCGCGGGCGCTGGCGTGTTTCGTGCGCGAGCGCATGCTGCCGGGCGCCGGACCGCTGGCGGCTGCGGTGGAGCGCGATGCAAGGGGCGCGCCGCTGAACGGCGCGGTGTTCGCGCGGGAATGAGCGCCGCGGGCGGCGGCCCCGCCCGCAACGGGATCATGGCAGTGGGAGGCGATTGAGGATGGAACTCGAAGGGCAAAGTGTTTTCGTAACCGGCGCCGGCTCCGGCATGGGCGAGGCGGTGGCGCGTCACCTGGCCGCCGCCGGCGCGCGGGTCGGGGTGTTCGACCGCGACGCCGGGGCCGCGGCCCGGGTGGCTGCTGCGTTGGGCGGTGTCGCGTCGGCGGGCGACGTCGCCGACCCCGAGGCCGTGACCGCCGCGCTGGACGATCTGCAGGCACGGCACGGGGCGCCGCGCGCCTGCGTGCACTGCGCGGGCATCGGGCCGGCCAAGCGGGTGCTGGGGCGTGAGGGCGTCATGCCGCTCGAGGACTTCGGCCGCGTCGTGCAGGTCAACCTCATCGGCACCTTCAACGTGCTGCGCCTGGCCGCCGAACGCATGGCTAAGCTCGAGCCGCTCGGGAGCAGCGGCGAGCGCGGCGTGATCGTTAACACCGCGTCCATCGCCGCCTACGAGGGCCAGGTCGGGCAGTGCGCCTACAGCGCCTCCAAGGGCGGTGTGGTGGCCATGACCCTGCCGGCGGCACGCGAGCTGGCGCAGTTCGGCATTCGGGTCATGACCGTCGCGCCGGGCCTGGTGGACACGCCGATGATGCGGGCCATGCCGCCCGAGGTGCAGCAGCGGCTCGGCGAGTCGGTCCCGTTTCCGCAGCGGCTGGCGCACGCTGAGGAGTTCGCGGCCCTGGTCGAGCACATCCTGCGCAACGAGTACCTCAACGGCGCGGTCATCCGCATGGACGGGGCGATTCGCCTGGCGCCTCGCTGAGCGCGGGGCGGCGAGCGCGGATGGTGGCAGCGATGCGGGAAGTGCGGCAATGAGCGACGAGAAGGGACAGCAGGGGATCGATCTGCCGCACCTGGCGGTTGAGATCGACGGCGGGGTCGCGACGGTGTGGATCGACCGGGCGGCCAAGCGCAACGCGGTCAACGACGAGCTCATCGAGAGCCTCGGCACCTTCTTTGGCCGGCCGCCGCCGGCGGTCAGGGTGGTGGTGCTGGCCGGCAGGGGCGAGCATTTCAGCGCCGGGCTCGATCTCGCCGAGCACAGCGAGCGCGACGCGCTCGAGGTGATGCGCCACTCGCAGTACTGGCACGAGGCGCTGAATCGCCTGGAGTTCGGCGGGCTGCCGGTGGTGGCGGCGCTGCAGGGCGCGGTCATCGGCGGCGGCCTGGAGATCGCCATGGCGGCGCACGTCAGGGTCGCCGAGCCCTCCGCATTCTTCGCGCTGCCGGAAGGCCGGCGGGGGATCTTCGTCGGCGGCGGCGCCAGCGTGCGGGTCGCGCGGGTGATCGGCGCCGACCGCATGCGCGAGATGATGCTGACCGGGCGCCGCTACGACGCCGAGCAGGGCCTGCGCCTCGGGCTGACGCACTACCTGGTCGGGGCGGGCGAAGCGCTGACCAGGGCGCGCGAGCTGGCGGCGACGATCGCAGCCAATGCCCCGGCGTCGAACTACATGATGATCAACGCCCTAGCGCGCATCGGCGATATGGCCAGATCCGAGGGCCTGTTCACCGAGTCGCTGGCGACGGCCCTGACCCAGACCAGCGACGATGCTCGCGAGGGGATGCGGGCCTTCCTGGAGAAGCGCGCGGAGCGCTTCGACGAGGGGGACTGAGGGAGGCGCCGACGCACCGCAGGCCGCGGTCTCCGGTCGGGGGTGGATTCAGCGCTTGCGCCGCGCGCGCCCCGGCGCCGGGGCAGTCGCGGAGTCGACGCGCGCGCGCAGGTGGGCCTCGAACTCCGTCGCCGGGATCGGTCGCCCGAGGTGAAAGCCCTGCGCCAGATCGCACCCCTGGCGGCTCAGGTAGGCGCGCTGATCCTCGCTCTCGATGCCCTCCGCCAGCACCTGGTGGCCCAGGCTGTGGCCCAGGGTGATGATGATGTTCACCAGCGTGGAGCTGTCCGGGTCGGTGTCGACGTCGCTGACGAAGGAGCGGTCGATCTTGAGCACGTCGAGCGGTATGCGCCGCAGGTAGGAGAGGCTGGAGTAGCCGGTGCCGAAGTCGTCGATCGAGATCCGCACCCCGAGCCGCTTGAGCTCGTGCAGGATGTCGATGACGTGGTCGGCGTTCTCCATGACCGTGCTTTCGGTCAGCTCGATCGCCAGCAGCGCGGGATCGACCGCCATGCTGGTCAGCACCCAGCGCACGTCGCTCAGCAGCGAGCGGTTGCGCAGCTGCCGCGCCGAGACGTTGATCGCGACCGGCACCGGCTCCAGCCCCTCGGCGCGCCAGCGCGTCAGCTGGGCCGCCACCTCGTGCACCACCCAGGAACCGATCGACTCGATCAGGCCGGTCTCCTCGGCGATGGGGATGAAGCTGCCGGGCGGCACCAGGCCGGTCTCCGGGTCCTGCCAGCGCAGCAGCGCCTCGGCGCCCACCAGGCCGCCGCCGTCCAGCTCGACGACCGGCTGGAAGTGCAGCACGAACTCCTGGTTCTCCAGCGCACGGTGCAGGCCGCGGATCAGCCCCGCGCGCTGGCTGATGCGCTGACCGAGTTCCTCGCTGAAGAAGTGGAACTGGTTGCCGCCCAGCTCCTTCGCCCGGTAGAGCGCGATGTCAGCGTGCTTGGCCAGGGTCTCGAAGTCGCGCCCATCTTCGGGATAGACGCTGATGCCGATGCTGGTCGCGGTCTCGAGCTTATTGCCCTGCGCGGTGAGCGGATGCTGGAACAGCGCCAGGATCGCGTTGGCAACGCGCTCGCAGTGCGCGGAGTCCTTCAGGTGCGGCAGGAGCACGACGAATTCGTCGCCACCGGGGCGGGCCACGGTGTCGATGTCGCGAACGAGCGCGCCGAGCAGCTTGCTCACGCGCCGCAGCAGGCTGTCGCCGACCGAGTGGCCGAAGTTGTCGTTGATCAGCTTGAACTGGTCGAGATCCATGAACAGCACGGCGACGCGGGAGCCCTCGCGATCGGCCTCGGCGATCGCCTGGGCGGCGCGGTCATCGAGCAGGTTGCGGTTGGGCAGCCCGGTGAGTGAGTCGTGGTTGGCCAGGTAGTGCAGCCGCTCCTCGTTGGCGCGGCGCTCGGAGATGTCGCGCACGAAGGCGCAGTTGAACTCGCGGTCGAGGTACTTGACGTAATGGGCGCTGATCTCGACGGGCACCACGGTGCCGTCGCGGCGGCGCTGCTCGGATTGGAAGACTAGGCGCTTCTCGCGCCGAAGCTCCTCCCAGTGCTCAGGCCAGCGCTCGGCCGGGAACCCGGGGTCGACGTCGGGCACCCGCAGCGCGGTGATCTCGTCGTAGGCGTAGCCCAGATTCCGGCAGGCGGCGTCGTTCGCGTAGAGGATCTCCGCATCGGGGCCGATCCAGAACGCCGACTCGTCCATGTGATCGACCGAGAACTGCATGAGCCGCATGCGCTCGTCGGCATCGGCCCGCCTGGAGATGTCGCGGCCGATGGCGATCGAGCACTCGAGGTCGGCGAAGGCCACGTAGGTGTCGACGAACTCGATCGGTATGACCGTGCCGTCGGCGGTCTCGTGGCGCACGGTCACCAGGATCGAGCCGACCCGCTTGAGCTGGCTCCAGTGCTGGTCCCAGGTCGAGGGCGGAAAGTCCTCGTCGAGATCGTGCAGGGTCTTTCGCAGCAGCGCCTCGCGTGGCCAGCCGTAGGCGCTGACCGCGGCCGCATTGGCGTACAGCAGCCGACCGCGCTCGCCCACGCAGATCGCCATGTCGGCGAGGTGCTCCAGCCCGCGGCACAGCTGCAGCAGTTCGGCGGAGGGCTCGGCGGCGGCGGGTTTGGGGAGGCTTGGCAAACGTCTGCTCGATTCGGCGGGATCGCGGTTGGCGCTGTAGGGATGATGCCCGAGTTTGTGTCGGCAGTACACTTACGTAGCTTTACCCCGCGGGACCGCGCGGCGGCGTTTGGGGCAACCTTGCAGGCGCTCACCGGGCCGCGCGGGGGACGGGTGTTGTAATCTCGCGGCGTCGGATCTATGGTGGCCGCCCACTCCCCGGGGGCTCCCCGCAGCCGGCCATCGCCCGCGCCCATGAGCGATCGTCTTGCCATTGCCCTCGCCCAGATCAATCTCCTGGTCGGAGACATCGAGGGCAATTGCGCGCGCGTGCTGGAGGCGGCGGCCCGCGCCCGCGACCAGCTCGGTGCGGCGGCGGTCCTCTTCCCGGAGCTCACCTTGACCGGCTATCCGCCGGAGGATCTGCTGCTGCGCCCGGGAATGGTGCGGCGGGTGAACGCGGCGCTCGAGCGCCTGAGTGCCCAGGTCCGCGGCATCGACCTCATCGTCGGCTATCCGCACCGCGACGGCGGCTGCCTCTACAATGCCGCCTCGGTGATTCGCGGCGGCGAGGTGGTCGCCACCTACCACAAGCAATGCCTGCCCAACTACAGCGTCTTCGACGAGAAGCGCCACTTCGAGGCCGGCACCGAGCCCTGCGTGGTGGCGATCGGCGGCGTGCCGGTGGGGCTGAGCATCTGCGAGGACATATGGCGCCCGGGCGTGGCCAGCCGGGCCGCGCAGGCCGGCGCCCGGGTGCTGCTCAATCTCAACGCCTCGCCCTTTCACGTCGGCAAGCGCGCCGAACGCGAGGCGGTGTTGCGCGACCGCGTGGCCGAGTGCGGCATTCCGATCGTGTACCTGAACCTGGTGGGCGGACAGGACGAGCTGGTGTTCGACGGCGAGTCCATGGTGGCCGATCGCGACGGGACGATCACGCGGCGGCTGGCGGCCTTCGAGGAGGCGATCGAGGTGGCGGAGTTCGATGTCGGCGCTGCGCCGCCCCGCGCCTTGCCCGGTGGGCTGGCCGAGCCGCTCGCCGAAGAGGCCAGCGTCTACCGGGCGCTGGTGCTCGGGGTGCGCGACTACGTGGGCAAGAACGGCTTCGCCGGGGCGGTCATCGGCCTCTCGGGCGGCATCGACTCGGCGCTGACGCTCGCCATCGCGGTCGACGCGCTCGGTGCCGAGCGGGTGCAGTCGGTGATGATGCCCTCGCGCTACACGGCGCGGATCAGCATCGAGGACGCGGCCGCCGAGGCGCGGGCCTTGGGCGTGGCGCACCAGCTGGTGTCCATCGAGGGGCCGTTCGAGGCCTTTCGCGCGGCCCTGGAGCCGGTCTTCGCGGGGGCGGCGCCCGATGTCACCGAGGAGAACATCCAGGCCCGCTGCCGCGGCGTGATCCTGATGGCGCTTTCCAACAAGGGCGGGCACATCCTGCTGACGACCGGCAACAAGAGCGAGATGTCGGTTGGCTACGCCACCCTCTACGGCGACATGGCCGGTGGGTTCGCGCCGATCAAGGACGTGCCCAAGACCCTGGTCTACCGGCTGGCGCGCTACCGCAACGCGCTCGCGCCGGTAATTCCGCAGCGGGTGCTGGAGCGCCCGCCCTCGGCCGAACTCGCGCCCGACCAGAAGGACACCGACAGCCTGCCGCCTTACGAAACGCTGGACCCGATCCTCGAGGCCTACGTGGAGCGTGATCTCAGCGTGGCCGAGATCATCGCCCAGGGCTTCGATGGCGGAATCGTCGAGCGGGTCGTCGGCTTGGTGAACCGCAACGAATACAAGCGCCGCCAGGCGCCGCCGGGGGTGCGCATCACCCGGCGCGCCTTCGGCCGCGACCGCCGCTACCCGATCACCTCGCGGTTCGGCTCCGTCGAGTGAGTTCGCGACCCGCGCCGTGGATTTCGGGCGCGGCTTTCCGTTAAGGTTGGGCCCCTTTTCTTGAACGACACCGAGGGTGAGGAATGAAAAAGGTCGAAGCGGTAATCAAGCCGTTCAAGCTCGATGACGTGCGCGAGGCGCTGTCGGAGATCGGCATCAGCGGCATGACCGCCACCGAGGTCAAGGGCTTTGGCCGCCAGAAGGGCCACACCGAGCTCTACCGGGGCGCGGAGTACGTGGTGGACTTCCTGCCCAAGGTGAAGGTCGAGGTGGTGATCCCCGACGATCAGGTGGAGCGCTGCGTGGAGGCGATCGCCGCGGCCGCGCGTACCGGCAAGATCGGCGACGGCAAGATCTTCGTCACGACGGTGGAGCGGGCGGTGCGCATTCGCACCGGGGAAGAGGACCTGGCCGCGATCTAGCGGTGGGTGAGGCCCCCGGTCAGCGGTGGCTCACCACTTGCTCGAGCGGCCGGCGCGGGGTGGCGGCCGGCAGCTCGGCGGGATAGCCCACGCAGATGATCGCCACCGGGCGCAGGCCGGGCTCCAGGCCGGCGATCTCGGCGACCCGGCGCTCGTCGAAGTAGCCGACCCATGCCGTGCCCAGGCCGGCGGCGACGATGGCGAGCTGGGCATAGGCCGCCGCGATGGTCGCGTCCTGCAGTGAGTAGAGGCTGCGCCCGCGCTCGCCGTACTCGGCGGCGGCGCGCTCCGGGTCGGCCGCGAAGACCAGGCTGACCGGCGCCTCGCAGACGAAGTCCTGGCCCTCGGCGGCCTGGCAGAGCGCCTCGCGGCGGGCGGCATCCTCGACCACCACGATGCGGTAGGACTGCAGGTCGCCCGCGGTTGGCGCCGCGCAGGCCATCTCCAGGATGGCGTGGAGCTTCTCGGGCTCGACCGGCATGTCGGCCTGGTATTTGCGCACCGAGTGGCGGTGGCGCACGGTTTCGAAGAAATCCCACATCGGCAGTTCTCCCTGCTTGCGCCCGCCCGGCGAGCCGCGCCGCTCAGGGCTGGGCCAGCTGCCCGGCGAGATCCGGGTAGTTCAGCTCCAGCACCCGTGCCGCATCGGCCTCGAGCTCGCCGAGACCGAGCGCCCGATAGCCCTCGACCATGATCGCCAGCGCCTGCGGTACGGCCGGGGTGCGCGGGAAGTTCTCCAGCACGTGCTTCGCCCGCCCCACGGCGGCCACCCACGCCTGGCGCTTGACGTAGTAGCGTGCCACATGGATCTCGTTCTCGGCGAGGCTGTTGCGCAGGTAGGCGATGCGCTTCAGCGCCTCGGCCGAGTAGCGGCTGTCCGGGAAGCGCCGCACCAGCTCGGCGAAGTCGGCGTGGGCCTGCCGCGCGGCCTTGGGGTCGCGGCGCGAGTACTGGTCCTCGAGCCAGCGGTCGAGAAACGACACCCCGCGGTTGAAGTTCGCCAGGCCCTTGAGGTACATGGCGTAGTCGACGTAGGGGTGGAGCGGGTTGATCTTGATGAAGCGATCGGCGGCGGCGATCGCGGCGTCCGGCTCGTCGAAGCGGTAGTAGGCGTAGATGACCTCGAGCTGCGCCTGCTGGGCATAGCGCCCGAACGGGAACCGCGATTCCAGCGTTTCGTAGTGCGTGATCGCCTGTTGGAATTCCCCGTTGCGCAGCGCCTCGCGGGCCTCCGTGTAGAAGCGCGCCGCGGACCAGTCCTTGGTCGGGTCATGGTCCGGCGTGCCGGCGCATCCGGTGAGCAGTAGACCGAGCGCCAGCAGCGCCGCGGCCAGCCGGCCGGGGACGGTTTTGCCGCGCGCGAGGACGATGGACATCGGGGAGAGGCGCCTTGGAGGTTGGCCGAGGCGCAGTATACCCTATCGCCGTCGTGCCCCATCCCCGCCCCGCCCCCGGTGATCCCGCGTGAAGCGAGTCGAACTCGCCGCCACGGTGCCCAGCGCGCTGGCTGGCAAGCGCCTCGACCAGGCGCTCGCCGCGCTGTTCCCGGAGCACTCGCGCGCGCGCTTGCAGGCCTGGGTGAAGGCAGGCTACGTGACCGTCGACGACCAGATCCGACGCCCGCGCGAGCGGGTGGTCGGTGGCGAGCAGATCGCGGTTAGCGCCAGCGTCGCCGGCGATCCGCCGCTGCGGGCCGAACCCATCGAGCTCGCGCTGGTGCATGCTGACTCCGAATTGCTGATCATCGACAAGCCTGCCGGGCTGGTCGTGCACCCGGCCGCCGGCAACCCGGGCGGAACCCTGCAGAACGCCCTGCTCCACCACTACCCGGAGCTGGCCGCCGTGCCGCGCTGCGGCCTGGTCCACCGGCTCGACAAGGACACCTCCGGGCTGATCGCGGTGGCGCGCACCCTCCCCGCGCACACGGCGCTGGTGCGCCAGCTGCAGGAGCGCAGCATGGGACGCGAGTACCTGGCGCTGGCGCAGGGGCGGGTGACTGCGGGCGGTGAGGTGAGCGCGCCGATCGGGCGCCACCCGGTGGAGCGCAAGCGCATGGCGGTGGGGCGCGGTGGTCGCGAGGCGATCACCCACTACCGCGTGCTGGAGCGCTTCGCCGCCCACACGCTGCTGCGCGTGCGCCTGGAGACGGGGCGCACCCACCAGATTCGAGTCCACCTGGCGCACCTTCGCCACCCCATCGCGGGCGACCCCGTCTACGGTGGCCGGCCGCGGCTTCCGCCTGCCGCCGCCGCCCCGCTGGCGGAGGCCCTGCGGGCCCTGCGGCGCCAGTTCCTGCACGCGGCCCGCCTGAGCCTGCGCCATCCCGCCGACGGTGAGCCGGTGAGCTGGGAGGCGCCGCTGCCGGTTGATCTGGAGGAGCTGCTCGCACTGCTGCGCGCGCACGCCGCCGAGGCCGGGAGCGGCGGCTGAGCATGGCCGGGATCGAGTGCATCACCCCCGAGTGGTCCGCGCCCGCGCGGGTGCGTGCCGCCAGCACGACGCGCCTGGGCGGGGTCAGCCGCGGCGCCTTTGCCGCTCTCAACCTCGGCGATCACGTCGGCGATGCCCCCGGCGACGTCGCACGCAACCGCGCGCTGCTGGTCGCGGCGCTCGCCCTGCCCGCCGAGCCTTGCTGGCTCGACCAGGTACACGGCGTCGAGGTCGTGCCCGCCCATGCGCCCGGGGCTGGCCGAGTGGCCGACGGCGCCTGGACCGACCGCCCCGGCGTGGTGTG
>JBFKOE010000066.1:0-9856 GCA_041629015.1 Gammaproteobacteria bacterium | reverse complement strand
TGGAGGTGGCCGGCGACGGGCGCGATCAGGTGCTGGTGTTCACCACCAACGTGGGCGAGCAGGTCGTGGCCGGGAGCGAGCACCCGCTGCGCCTCGGCCGCTACGGGAGCGATGCGCACGTCCCCTATCTGGAGGTGCGCGCCGGGCTGTGGGCACGGGTCGGACGCGCCGCCTACTACCACCTGGTCGAGCGCGCCGGCGAGCACCGCGGAGTGAACGGCGTGTGGAGCCAGGGCGAGTTCTTCGCGCTCGACGCGAGGCCCTGACGCGTGCCGCTCGCGGGCGAGCGGGCGGCTATTCGTCCGGGGTCGGCTCGGTGCGGTCGCGCAGGAGCTTGTAGGTGATGCTGTCGTGGAGCGCGTTGAACGAGGCGTCGATGACGTTGGCCGACACGCCGACGGTGGACCAGGTATCGCCGTGGCCGTTGGCGCTCTCGATCATGACCCGGGTGACCGCCGCCGTGCCCTCGCCGGGCGTGAGGATGCGCACCTTGTAGTCAACGAGGCGCAGGTCCGTGAGCTCCGGGTACATGGTGGTCAGCACCTCGCGCAGCGCCGCATCGAGCGCGTTGACCGGGCCGTTGCCCTCGGCCACCGCCATGTAATGCTCCTCGCCGATGTCGAGCTTGACCGTCGCCTCCGACATGGTGATCAGCTCGCCCTTGGCGTTCCAGCGCCGCTCGTCGATGACGCGGAAGCTGGTCAGGCGGAAGAACTCGGGGATGCCTTCCAGGGCGCGCCGCGCCAGCAGCTCGAAGCTGGCCTCGGCGCCGTCGTAGGCGTAGCCGTAGTACTCGCGCTCCTTGACCTGCTCAACCAGCCTGGCGACCTTGGGGTCGTCGGCCTCGATGTCGATGCCGATCTCGCGAAAGCGCGCCAGGATGTTCGAGCGCCCTGCCTGATCGGAGACGACGATGTGGCGGCGGTTGCCGACCAGGTCGGGGACGATGTGCTCGTAGCACTTGGGGTCCTTCTCCACCGCCGAGACGTGCAGGCCGCCCTTGTGCGCGAACGCCGACTCGCCCACGTAGGGGGCGCTGCGGCGCGGCGCGCGGTTGAGCCGCTCGTCGAGCAGCCGCGAGACATGGGTCAGGCGCGTGAGACCGTTGTGCGAGACGCCGGTCTCGAGGTCGAGCTTGAGCATCAGGGTGGGGATCAGCGACACCAGGTTGGCATTGCCGCAGCGCTCCCCGAGGCCGTTGAGCGTTCCCTGCACGTGGCGCACGCCGGCCTCAACCGCGAGCAGGCTGTTGGCCACCGCGTTGCCGGTGTCGTTGTGGCAGTGGATGCCGAGGCGCTCGCCGGGCACGCGCGCGAGCACGTCGCCGATGATCGCCTCGACCTCCTTGGGCAGCGTGCCGCCGTTGGTGTCGCAGAGCACGATCCAGCGCGCCCCGGCCTCCAGCGCGGCCTCCACGCAGGCCAGCGCGAAGCTCGCGTTGGCCTTGTAGCCGTCAAAGAAGTGCTCGGCGTCGAAGATGACCTCCTCGACCTTGCCACCCGCGTAGGCGACGCTGTCGCGGATCAGGGCGACGTTCTCCTCCAGCTCGATCCCGAGCGCAACCTCGGCGTGGAAATCCCAAGTCTTGCCGACCAGGGTGATCACCGGTGCGCCGGTCCCGATGAGGCTGGCGAGCCCGGGATCCTCTGCCGCCGCGCGCCCGGCGCGGCGTGTCATCCCGAAGGCCGCCAGCCGCGCCGCGTGAAAGCGCGGCGGCGTGGCGAAGAAGGCGTCGTCGGTGGGGTTGGCGCCCGGCCAGCCGCCCTCGACGTAGTCGATGCCCAGGCGGTCGAGCTCGAGGGCGATCGCGGTCTTGTCCGCGGCGCTGAAGTCGACGCCCTGCGTCTGCGCGCCATCGCGCAGGGTGCTGTCGTAGAGGTAGACCCGTTCGCCGCTCATGAAAACACTTGACCAATATTCTGAGGAAACGCGCAGGATGCCGGAACTTCGGCCCCCAGGCAAGGCGGCGCGGACGGGAAGCGCGGCGGCGCTGCGCGGTTGGCCAATGCCGGGTGTTTACTACAAAATACGCCCGGTTGCCGGGGCGGCATTCAGCCGAATCGTCGCCGGGCGCTGGAATGGTTTACACAGAATCGCGTAGGGAGAGATGAGATGCAGACCCCGTTGAGCAAGCTGCTGGCGGTCAAGGGCAACCAGGTGGTTTCCGCCGGCCCCGAGACCACCGTGGCCGACTGCGTGCACAAGATGAACAAAGAACGCATCGGCGCGGTGCTGGTGGTGGAGGGTGAGCGGCCGGTTGGCATGTTCACCGAGCGCGACGTGCTCACCCGAATCCTGGAGAAGGGCCGCGATCCGGCGACGACGCGCCTTGGCGAGGTCATGTCCAAGGAACTCGCCTGCATCGCGCCCTCGGCGACCGTGGGCGAGGCGCTGCGCGTGATCACGGACAAGCGCTTCCGTCACCTTCCGGTGGTCGAGGGCGGCAAGGTCGTCGGCATGCTGTCGATCGGTGACTTGACCCGCTGGCTGGTGCGCGATCAGGAGCAGGAGATCAAGCACCTGACCGACTACATCGCCGGCAGTTACTGAGGCCCAGGGGTCCGCGCCGCTGCGCGGCTCCGCTTCCGTGAGCGTCAGCGATTCCGCGCCGGCCGTTGCCAGCGGCGCGCGTTTGCTGCTGCGGCTGTTTCTGCCCTTCGCGCTGGGTTACTTTCTCTCCTACCTGTTTCGCGTAATCAACGCGGTCATCGCGCCGGACTTGGTGGCCGAGCTCGCGCTGGGCCCGGCCGACCTCGGGCTGCTGACCGCCGCCTACTTCCTCACCTTCGCCGCCTTCCAGCTGCCGCTCGGCGTGCTGCTCGATCACTACGGCGCGCGCCGCGTCGAGGGTGCGCTGCTGCTGTTCGCGGCGGCCGGTGCCTGGGTGTTCGCGACCGCGGAGACAGTTCTCGCCCTGGCGATCGGTCGCGGCCTGATCGGCTTCGGCGTATCGGCCTGCCTGATGGCCGCCTTCAAGGCCTTCGTCGACTGGCTGCCGCCGGGGCGGTTGCCGCTCGCCAACGGCGTGCAGATGGCCGCCGGCGGGCTGGGCGCGCTGAGCGCCACGGCGCCCGTCGAGCTGCTCCTGCAGCTTGCGGACTGGCGGGCGCTGTTCGCGGGCCTGGCCGTGCTCTCGGTGGCGATCGCGCTCTGTGTCTGGTTCGTGGTGCCCGAGCGTCGCGCGCGGGCACCCGCGATCTCCCTCGGGGCACAGCTGCACGGGCTGGCGGCGGTGGCGAAAAGCGCGGTTTTCTGGCGCCTGGCGCCGATGACGGTGGCGTCGCAGGCGAGCTTCCTCGCGATCCAGGGCCTGTGGGCCGGCCCCTGGCTGCGCGAGGTGGCGGGCATGGAGCGCGGCGCGGCGGCCGGGCTGCTGCTGGCGATCGCCGCGGCCATGGTGGCGGGGTTCCTCACACTCGGGGCCGCGACCGAGCGGTTGGCCCGGCGCGGCATTCCGACCGCAACGCTGGCCGCCTCGGGGATGTGGGCCTTCACGGCCGTGCAGGCAGTGCTGCTGGCCGTTCCCGCCGCCCATGGCGCCACGATCTGGGTGTTGTTCGGCTTCTTCGGGACCACCGGCATTCTCACCTACGCGGCGCTGTCGCAGTCTTTTCCCCGGGAGCTCGCCGGGCGTGCCAACACCAGTCTCAACCTGCTGGTCTTCCTGGCAGCTTTCGTCGCGCAGTGGGGTATCGGCGTGGTGATCGAGCTCTGGGCGCGGTGGCAGCCCGACGGCGGGCTGGCCGCGGGCTACCGCGCCGGCTTCGGCCTGATGCTGCTGCTGCAGCTTGCGGGGCTGGCGTGGTTCGCGCTCTTCCGCCGCGGGGCGGGGCGGGGCGCGGTAGAATGACCGCCCTGCCAGAGCCGGGAGAGAGCCGATGAGCCAGGCCGCGATCGATGCGCTGCTCGAGCACCCGGGAGTCGAGCGCCTCGCGGGGGAGCAGCGGGAGCGGTTCCTGCGTGGGGCGGGCGTGCGCGTGCTGCTGATCACCGGCGAGCCCGGGGCAGCCGGCGTCGGGGATCTGGTCGTGGTCGTGCGCGAGTTGCTCAAGGACTTCGGCGGGCGGCTGCACCTGGCGCTCGCCGAGCGTGGCGAGGAGGCGCTGTTCCGCAAGGAGTTCGGCATCGATGTGCTGCCCTCGGTGGTGTTCTTTCGCGACGGCAGGCCCGCGGCGCTGGTGCCCGGCCTCAAGCGCTGGGAGGAGTACGCGGCGCTGGTTCGCGGCCTGCTCGGCGAGCCGGATGAGGATGCCCCCGAGATCAACCCCTTCGTCGAGGCCGCGCTCAGCATCAAGGGTTACACCAGCTTCTGAAGACGCCGCGCCCGGAACCCGGCCGCGCCGGCGCGAGACCGCGCGTCTCTGTGCTGTTGCCCGTGCGCAACGGCGGGGCGCTGCTGGGTCCGGCGGTCGAGAGCATCCTCGCCCAGACGCTTCAGGACCTGGAGCTGATCGTGATCGACGATCACAGCGCGGACGGTGCCGTGCAGGCCCTGCCCAGGACCGACCCGCGGCTGCGCATCGCGGCCAACCCGGGCCGCGGCCTGGTGGCCGCGCTAAACGCCGCCGCCGCGCTGGCCCGCGCGCCGCTGCTCGCGCGCATGGATGCCGACGACATCGCCCTGGAGCAGCGCCTGCAGCGCCAGCTCGAGCACCTCGAGCGCTACCCGGCGCTCGGCATCGTCGGCGCCGAGGTCGAGATCTTCCGCGACGACGGTCCGCTCGGCGAGGGCTACCGGCGCTACCAGCGCTGGATCAACGGCCTGCGCGAACCGGCCGCGATCGCGCGCGCGATCTTCATCGAGAGCCCGATCCCGCACCCCACGGCGCTGATCCGCCGCGAGGTGTTCGCGCGCCTCGGCGGTTACCGCGATCGCGGCTGGGCGGAGGACTATGACCTGTGGCTGCGCGCCCATGCCGACCGAATTGCGATGGGCAAGCCCGCGGGCGTGCTGCTGCGCTGGCGTGACAGCGACGGGCGCTGCTCGCGCGTGGATGCGCGTTACCGGACCGAGCGCTTCCTGCGGGCCAAGGCGCACTTCCTGGCCCGCACCCTGCTCGGCGACCACCCGGTACTGCTGTGGGGAGCCGGCGAGACCGGCGCGCAACTCTGCGATGCCCTGGACGGCGAGGGCGCTCGGGTGGTCGGCTTCATCGACGTCGATCCGCGCAAGATCGGCGGCCGCAAGCGCGGGCGCCCGGTGCTCGACCCCCAGGCGGGCCTGCGGCGGGAGGAATTCATCGTGGTGGCGGTGGGCGCACGCGGCGCGCGTTCCCTCATCCGTCCGCACCTGTGCGATTCCGGTCGCGAGGAGGGCGAGGACTTCGTCTTCGCCGCCTGAGCGGCGCCCTGCAGCCGGCGCGAATAAGGCCACAACCGCCGGGCAAATTTGATCTTGCTCAAGGCCAAGCCGCCGATTCCGGCGGATAGTGACCGTCACTCGGAGCGGTGGCGGTAATGAGCGGAATATCCCGATTCGACCTCCTGCGCGGCGACCTCTCGCGACGCCGTGCCCCGCTGCGCCCGCCCTGGGCGATGGCGGAGCGCGAATTCATTGCGGTCTGCACCCGTTGCGACGGCTGCATCGGCGCCTGCCCGCACGGCATCCTGGTGCGCGGCCGCGGCGGTTTCCCGCGCGTCGATTTCCGCCGTGGCGGCTGCGACTTCTGCGCCCGCTGCCTCGATGCCTGCAAGGCCGGCGCGCTTCGACATGGCGGGGCACGGCCCTGGGCCTTGCGGGCAGCGCTCGCCGAGCATTGCCTGACGCGCTCCGGGGTCGAGTGTCGAATCTGCGCCGAGCAATGCGATGGGCGCGCGATCCGCTTCGAGCTCAGGGCGGGCGCCCCGGCGCGCCCGGTCCTCGACGCTGCCCGTTGCAGCGGCTGCGGCGCCTGCGTCGCGCCCTGTCCCGCCGGGGCGATCGAGATGTGCCGCCCCGCCGCCGGGCCGGCGCTCGGCCACGCGCGCAGCGCCTGAGACGCCAACCAGAGGAGTAGCCCGATCGTGAACATATCCGGATTGGTCGTCCACACCCTGCCGCGGTCCTTGGCCGCCGTCCGCGCCGCGCTCAGCGCGCTGCCGGGCACGGCCATCCACGCGGCCGCCGAAGACGGGCGCCTGGTGGTGACCGTGGAGGAGCTGGCGGGTCACCCGCTGGCCGAGACCGTCATGCACATTCAGACCATGGAGGGCGTTCTCTCCGCGTCCATGGCCTACCACTACTGCGACAGTGAGGAAACCGAGGAGGCCGAACGATGAAGATTTCACGGCGCGAGTTCATCATTTCGAATGCGGCGGCCGCCGCCGCGACCGCGGCGGGAGTCACGCTGCCCGGCATCGGCTCGGCCGTCGCGGCCGACGCCCGCATCCGCTGGGACAAGGCGCCGTGCCGCTTCTGCGGCACCGGCTGCAGCGTCCTGGTCGGCGTCAAGGACGGGCGCATCATCGCCACCCAGGGCGACCCCGACGCCCCGGTCAACCGCGGACTGAACTGCATCAAGGGCTACTTCCTCTCCAAGATCGTCTACGGGGAGGATCGCCTGACCCAGCCGCTGCTGCGCAAGAAAAACGGCCGCTACGACAAGGAGGGCGACTTCGAGCCGGTGTCCTGGGGCGAGGCCTTCGACGTCATGGCCGAGAAGTTCAAGGCGGCGCTGAAGAAGGACATGGAGGCCAACCGCGGCAAGGCTCCGGAAGAGCTCGTCTCCAGCGTCGGCATGTTCGGCTCCGGGCAGTGGACGGTATGGGAGGGTTACGCGGCCGCCAAGCTCTACAAGGCGGGATTTCGCTCCAACAACATCGACCCCAACGCGCGCCACTGCATGGCCTCGGCGGTGGGCGCGTTCATCCGCGCCTTCGGCGCCGACGAGCCGATGGGCTGCTATGACGACCTCGAGCACGCCGATGCCTTCGTGCTCTGGGGCTCGAACATGGCCGAGATGCACCCCATCCTGTGGTCGCGCCTGACCGACACGCGCCTGACCAAGCCGGGCTCGGAGGTGCACGTGCTCTCGACCTTCGAGCACCGCTGCTTCGAGCTCGCCGATAACGGCATGATCTTTGTGCCGCAGACCGATCTGGCGATCCTCAACTACATCGCCAACTACATCATCGAGAACAAGGCCTACGACCAGGCCTTCATCGACAAGCACGTCAACTTCACCAAGACGCCCACCGACATCGGCTACGGGCTGCGCCCCGAGCACCCGCTGGAGCAGAAGGCGAAGAACGCCGGCAAGGGCAAGCTCGAGAAGATCAGCTTCGAGGACTACGCGGCCTCGGTGAAGCCCTACACGCTCGATTACACCGCCAAGCTCTCCGGCGTTCCCAAGGAGAACCTGCTGCGCCTGGCCAAGCTCTACGCCGACCCGAAGCGAAAGATCATGTCGCTGTGGACCATGGGCTTCAATCAGCACACCCGCGGCGTGTGGGTGAACGGCCTGCTCTACAACGTGCACCTGCTCACGGGCAAGATCTCCGAGCCGGGCAACAGCCCCTTCTCGCTCACCGGCCAGCCCTCGGCCTGTGGCACCGCGCGCGAGGTCGGCACCTTCGCCCACCGCCTGCCCGCCGACCTGGTGGTGGCGAAGAAGGAGCACCGCGAGTTCTCCGAGAAGGTGTGGAAGCTGCCCGCGGGAACGCTCTCGGGCAAGGTGGGCTATCACGCCGTGCTGCAGAACCGGATGCTCAAGGACGGCAAGCTCAACGCCTACTGGGTGATGTGCAACAACAACATGCAGGCCGCGCCAAACATGAACGAGGAAGGCTTCCCCGGCTACCGCAACCCGGCGAACTTCATCGTGGTGTCCGATCCCTACCCGACCGTCACCGCGCAGGCCGCCGATCTCATCCTGCCGACGGCGATGTGGGTGGAGAAGGAAGGCGCCTACGGCAACGCCGAGCGCCGCACCCAGTTCTGGCGCGAGCAGATTGCCGCGCCGGGCGAGGCGAGGTCCGACCTCTGGCAGCTGATGGAGTTCTCCAAGCGCTTCAAGATGGAGGAGGTGTGGCCCGAGGAGCTGATCGCGCAGAAGCCGGAGTATCGCGGCAAGACGCTCTTCGACGTGCTGTTCAAGAACGGCCAAGTCGATCGCCACGCCTACCGCGAGGGCGCGGTGCGCGATGCGGCCGGCAACAGCTACGGTAACCAGGAATCCGCCGCCTTCGGCTTCTACGTCCAGAAGGGCCTGTTCGAGGAATACCGGGTCTTCGGCCTCGAGGGCCCCAAGAAGGGTCACGACCTGGCCGAGTTCGACGCCTACCACAAGTCGCGCGGGCTGCGCTGGCCGGTGGTCAGCGGCAAGGAGACCTTGTGGCGCTACCGCGAGGGATTCGACCCCTTCGTCGAGGCGGGCGCCGGCGTGCAGTTCTACGGCAACGGCGACGGGCGCGCCAACATCATCACCGCGCCCTACGAGCCGGCGCCCGAGGTGCCGGACGCCGAGTACGACCTGTGGCTGTGCACCGGTCGCGTGCTCGAGCACTGGCACTCCGGTTCCATGACCCGGCGCGTGCCCGAGCTTTACCGCGCCTACCCGGACGCGGTGGTCTACATGCACCCCGAGGACGCGCGCAAGCGCGAGCTGCGCCGGGGCATGGCCGCCGAGCTCGAGACCCGACGCGGCAAGATCGTCGCCCGTGTCGAGACCCGCGGCCGCAACCGCCCGCCCGAGGGCCTGATCTTCATCCCCTGGTTCGACGCCGGGCGCCTGGTCAACAAGCTCACCCTGGACGCAACCGATCCGCTCTCGAAAGAGACGGATTTCAAGAAATGCGCGGTCAAGGTGAGTCGGGCCAAGGAAGTCTGAGCGGGACGGGTGACCCATGCCCCAGGTCAGACAGTCCGGGGTTCGTAGTCCGGGGCGCAGGCGGTTCCTTGCCGAGGCGGTCCGGGCCGCCTGCGGTGCGGCGCTGATCGGCGCCGGGCTGTGGGGTTACGCGCACCGGGCCAACTCGATGCCGGCTGCGGCGATCCGGCCGCCGGGGGCCTTACCGGAGGCGGACTTCCTCGGCGCCTGCATCCGCTGTGGCCTGTGCGTGCGCGACTGCCCCTACGACACCCTGCGGCTCTCCGAGATCGGCGAGCAGGTGCCGCTGGGAACGCCGTACTTCGTCGCGCGCGAGATCCCCTGCGAGATGTGCGAGGACATCCCCTGCGTGGTCGCCTGCCCCACCGGGGCGCTGGACAAGGCGCTCGAGGACATCGACGAGGCGCAAATGGGGCTCGCGGTGCTGGTCGACCAGGAGAACTGCATCGCCTTTCGCGGTCTGCGTTGCGAGGTCTGCTACAACGTCTGCCCGCTGCGCGGCAGCGCCATCAGCCTGGAGCACCAGCACAACGAGCGCAGCGGCAAGCACGCCCGCTTCATCCCCGTAGTGCACGCCGAGGGCTGCACCGGCTGCGGCAAGTGCGAGCAGGCCTGCATCCTGGAGCAGGCGGCGATCAAGGTGCTGCCGATGCACCTGGCGCGCGGCGCGGCCGGCGCGCATTACCGCCTCGGCTGGGAGGAGAAGCGCAAGGCCGGGGGCAGCCTGGTCGCGCCCGATCCCGAGCACCGCTACAACCTGCCTGAAGGCCTCGGGTACGAGCACGGCGGCGAGGGGCTGGTGCCGCGCGGCGCGAAGCCGTTCCCCGCCGATCCGCTCGAGACGCTGAACAGGAAGGCGGCGCCGTGAACGAGACCAAGCACAAGGTCGGTGCCGATGCCGTCGCCCGCAAGGGCTGGTGGCGGGCCCACCGCTGGCTGGTGCTGCGGCGCGCGAGCCAGCTCGGCGTCCTCGCGCTTTTCCTGCTCGGTCCCTGGGCGGGGATCTGGATCGTGAAGGGCAACATCGCCTCCAGCCTCACGCTGGAGGT
>JBFKOE010000065.1:0-9992 GCA_041629015.1 Gammaproteobacteria bacterium | reverse complement strand
GGGAAGCGCTCGCCGAGCATCGCCATGAAGGGGATGGTCCCGCCCTCGCCCATGTACGCCGGCTCGCGGCCGAAGAACTCGTGCGAGGCGCGCTCCAGGGACCGGCGCAGCCAGGCCGCGGGCGCGGGCGCGTGCCAGCCATCGGCCACCATGCCCGGCTCGAAACGCACTGCCGCGCCCTGCGGCGGATCGCTGCACAGCAGCTCGCGCAGCCGAGCCACCGTCGCGGCCGCGTCGATGCCGGGTGGCAGTCGCAACGAGATCCGCGCGCTGGTGACCGGCCGCAGGACGTTGCCCGCGGCGTCCACGGCCGGCAGGCCGCCGGCGCCGGTGATCTCCAGCGCCGGGCGCCAGGTGCGGTTCAGGATCAGCTCGAGCGGGTCGTCCGCGGCCGGCGTCACGCCCGGGGCGAGGGGAAAGCGCTCGTAGACCGAGCGCCCGAGGATGCCCGCGGCGTGGCGCGCGTTTTCCAGCTCGCGCTCGGGTATCGGCACGTGCAGGAACCGCGGCCGGATGGCGCCGTCGCGCTCGTCCTCCAGCCGGCTCAGCAGCGCGCGCAGGATGCGAAAGCTCGACGGCACGATGCCGCCGGCGTCGCCCGAGTGCACACCCTCGCGCAGCACCCGCACCGTGAGGTCGCCGCCGATCGCCCCGCGCAGGGAGCTGGTGAGCCAGAGCTGATCGTAGTTGCCGCAGCCCGAGTCGAGGCAGATCACCAGCCGCGGGGTGCCGATGCGCTCGGCGAGGGCGTCGATGTAGGCCGGCAGATCGTAGCTGCCGCTCTCCTCGCAGCACTCGATCAGGACCAGGCAGCGGGGATGGGCCACGCCCTGGGCCTGCAGCGCGCAAAGCGCGGTCAGGGAGGCGAATACCGCGTAGCCGTCGTCGGCGCCGCCGCGCCCATAAAGGCGATCGCCCTCCAGCACCGGCTCCCAGGGACCCAGATCCTCGCGCCAGCCGGTCATCTCCGGCTGCTTGTCGAGGTGACCGTAGAGCAGGGCCGTCTGCCCGATGCCCGCGCCCTGAGCGGGCACCTCGGCCAGGAGCAGCGGGGTGCGGCCCGGCAGCCGCATCACCTCCAGCTCGAGGCCCGCCAGCCGCTGCTCGCGGCACCAGGCCTCGGCCAGGGCCACGGCCCGGTCCATGTGGCCTTCCTCCTGCCAGCGGGGATCGAAGGCGGGCGAGCGATTCGGTATGCGGATGTACTCGCACAGTCGCGGCAACACCGACCGCGCCCAGTGCGCATCGACGAAGGCACTCAGGGCGCGCGCGTCCACGACGGCGGCCTCAGTGCACGGTCTGACCGGGCTCTTCCTCGGACTCCTGGGCGTAATCGAGCGGTGCGCGCGGCTCGTCGGGCACCTCCTTGGCAGCCGCCTTGGACTTGCCGGAGGTCGCCGAGCCCTTGGCGGGAGTCTTGGAGCCGTCCTTCTTGGCGCCATCCTTCTTGGCATCGTCCTTCGCGGCGGCGCGCTCGTCCCGCTCCTCGTCGCCCGCTTCCGCCTCGGCGTCCTTCGCGGCCTCCTCGGCGGGTTGCTCGCCTTCCCCGCGGGCGGCCGGCTTCCCGGTCGCCGGCTCCTCCTCGGTCGCGGGCTCTGCCGTGCCCTCCAGCAGCGGCGACTCGGCCGGCGCCTCCAGCGACGGGCCGGCGCCTTCCGGGCACAGCTGCTCGGCACCGCGCCGCAGCTGCTCGTAGACGTTGCGGTAACTCTCGGTCATCTGATTGACCGCCTGCGCGGTGCCGCGGAAGTGCTCCGCGACCTCGCGACGATAGGACTCGAACTCGTCGCGGGTGCGCTCGAGCTCTTGCGTCAGGTCCTTCTCGCGGCTCGCGTCGAGCCGCAGCAGGCGCACGAACACTCCCCCGGCCACCATGCCGCCCAGCAGCAGCGCCAGCCCCACCAACCAGTCGAACGTGAGTACGGCCACAACGATCCCTCGCGCTTGAATTGCACACCCGAGCGGGTGCCGGCCCAGTATATCAACTCGCGGGCGCTTGAGCGGCGCGCGGCGGCGCGCCAGAATCCGGCAATGACCCGCGGCTCAGGCCTCGACACTCGCCGACTGCGCGCGCTGCTCGCCGCGCGCGGCGTGCGCCTGCTCGACCAGGCCGACGCGCGCAGCGTCCGGGTCGAGTGCCGCCAGTGCCGGGCGCGCTGGTCGATCGCACCGCAGCGCCTGCTCGAGCAGCCGGACGACTCCACCTACTGGTGGTGCCCGAGCGGCTGCAACCACGAGCAGTAGACGGATGCGAAAGCGCGCGCGGCCCGCGCCGGTCATCTAGGACGGAGCCGCATTCCCGGCGCGGCTCTTCGTTCCTTCGGCCACTGCGGCACGGCGGTTCGATGAGGGGTCCCAGGACCCCCGCAAAAGAGTGGATTTGGAAGGGGGGCAATCCCCCTTCCTTTTTTTGCCCGACGCGCCGGAGCACAAGCCCGGCCGACGGCGGGCGTGCCTCGTCAAAGCCCGCAGTGGTGAGTAGAATCCCCCGCCATGCGCCCGCCGCGGCGCGGCCGCGCCATCCGCGACAGGAGAGTGGATTCATGCCGACTTTCGACGTCGTCTCCGAGATCGACCTGCACGAGCTCACCAATGCCGTTGACCAGGCCAACCGCGAGATCAGCAACCGCTTCGACTTCAAGGGCACCAGCGCGCACGTGGAGCGCAAGGAATCGGAGCTGACGCTGATCGCGGATGCGGAATTCCAGGTCAGGCAGATCGACGACGTGCTGCGCAAGAAGCTCGCCGCACGCGGCATCGACCTCGACTGCCTGGAGATGGGAGAGATCACCCAGAGCGGCAGGGAGGCGCGCCAGCCGGTGAAGGTGCGCCAGGGCATCGACAAGGAGCTCGCGCGCAAGATCGTCAAGCTCACCAAGGACAGCAAGATCAAGGTCCAGGCGCAGGTGCAGGGCGACCAGGTACGCGTCAGCGGCAAGAAGCGCGACGACCTGCAGGCGATCATCGCCCTGCTGCGCGACGCCAAGCTCGGGGTGCCGCTGCAGTTCGTGAACTTCAGGGATTAATGGCGAGTGGCGAGTGGCGAGTGGCGAGTGGCGAGCAGAAGCGTAATCGACTCGGCCCCAAATGCCATGACTCGAAGCTCGTGACTCGTAACCGATAACTCCAAACCCGTTCCTTCCCCATGCTCACCCTCGCCGAGGTCGCGCTCTACCGCGGCGCGCGCTGCCTGTTCGAGGACGCGAGCTTCACCGTCCACGCCGGCCAGAAAGTCGGCGTGACCGGCCGCAACGGCACCGGCAAGTCGAGCCTGCTGGCGCTGGTGCGCGGCGAGCTGCAACCCGAGCATGGCCGCTGCGAGCTGCCGGCGGGCACCCGCATCGCCCACGTGGCCCAGGAAACGCCGGCCCTGAAGCGCGGCGCGCTCGATTTCGTCATCGACGGCGACCGCCCGCTGCGCACGCTCGAGGCGCAGCTCGCCGAGGCCGAGGTCCGCGGCGACGGCGCCCACCTGGCCGAGTTGCACGCGCGCTACGAGCAAGCGCAGGGCTACAGCGCCCGAGCCCGCGCGGGGCGGCTACTGCACGGCCTGGGATTCACCGTCGAGGACGAGGCGTGCCCGGTGAGCGCCTTTTCCGGCGGCTGGCGCATGCGCCTGAATCTGGCCCAGGCCCTGATGTGCCCATCGGACCTGCTGCTGCTCGACGAGCCCACCAACCATCTCGACCTCGACGCGGTGCTGTGGCTGGAGCGCTGGCTGCGCGACTACCCCGGCACACTGCTGCTGATCTCGCACGACCGCGAGTTCCTCGATGCCGTCATCGGTCACGTAGCCCACATCGAGGGTCGCCGGATCGAACTCTGCCGCGGCGATTACTCGGCCTTCGAGAGCCGCCGCGCGGAACGCATAGCCCAGCAGCAGCACCTGCGAGCGGTCCAGGAGCGCGAGATCGCCGCGGTGCGCGCCTTCGTCGAGCGGTTCCGGGCCAAGGCCACAAAGGCGCGCCAGGCGCAGAGCCGCCTGAAGACGCTGCAGCGCATGGAGCTGATCGAGTGCGCGCACGTGGACGGGCCCTTCCATTTCCGGTTCCGGGAGCCGCCCGCACTGCCCAGCCCCCTGCTGCGCCTGGAGGGCGTGGCCGCCGGCTACGGCGAGCACATGGTGCTGAGCGGGATCGAGCTCGGCATCGAGCCGGGTCTGCGCATCGGGCTGCTCGGGCGCAACGGCGCGGGCAAGTCCACCCTGGTGAAGGTCCTGGCCGGCGAGCTGGCGCCGAGCGCGGGGCAGCGGCTGGCCGCGAAGGGCCTGCGCCTGGGGTTCTTCACCCAGCACCAGCTCGAGCGGCTGCGCCCCGAGGACTCGCCGATCGCGGCCTTGGGACGGCTTGCCCCCGAGGCCCCGGAGCAGGCGCTGCGCGACTACCTGGGCGGCTTCGACTTCCGCGGCGAGCGCGTGTTCGAACCTGGCGTCAACTTCTCCGGGGGCGAGAAGGCGCGCCTGGTGCTGGCCATGATCGCCTGGCAGGCCCCCAACCTGCTGCTGCTCGACGAGCCCACCAACCACCTGGACCTGGAGATGCGCCAGGCGCTGGCGCGCGCGCTGCAGGACTACCCCGGCGCGCTGGTGGTCGTGTCCCACGACCGCCACCTGCTGCGCGCCACCACGGACCGCTTCCTGCTGGTGGACCGGGGGCGTGCCGGGCCCTTCGACGGCGACCTCGAGGACTACCGGCGCTGGCTGCTGGCGGGCGAGGAAACGCCGGGCACGCCCGAGAACGACAAGAGCCACAGTGCCGCGGCGCGCAGGCTCGGGCGGCGCCGCGCGGCCAAGCGTCGCCAGCAGCGCCAGCCGCTGCTCACGCGGATCCGCGAGTTGGAGCGCGAGCTGCAGCGCCTCGCCGAGGAGCGGGCCCGCCTGGAGGCCGATCTCGCCGGGCCGGGGCTCTACGCCGAGGATCAGCGCGAACGGCTGCGCGAATGTATCCTCGCGCGCGAGCGGGTCGAGCGCGAGAGCCGGCAGCTGGAGCATTCCTGGCTTGGGCTGCACGAGGAGCTCGAGCGCCTGGACGCCGGGGTCGACGACGGCTCGGCCGCCTGAGCATCGCCCACCCCCGGGTCGGCCGGTCCAGAGGCCACGAGGTGGCCCCAAATCCCGGTGCTAGACTCGTTGGGAGGCGCCTCGTGCCCCGCGCACGGCCCTCACCCCCCGCCACCGGAGCGCTGGAGTCCGACATGGAGTTTCTGTCCGAGTACGCGATGTTCCTCGCCAAGTCCGTCACCGTCCTGGTCGCGGTGCTGGTGGCGGCGGGAGGCCTGGTGGCGCTCTCGGCGCGCGGGGCGGGCGCCAAGCCCAGGGAGCGCATCGAGGTCAGGAGCCTCAACGAGCGCTACCGGGACATGGCACGCTCGCTGAACACCGCGATGATGACGGCCCACGACGCCAAACGCGCGCGGCGGCGCGACAAGAAGCAACGCAAGGTCGAGCAGAAGCGGCGCTCGGCGCAGACCGAACGCCGCGGGCGCGTCTTCGTGCTCGACTTTCAGGGCGACCTGCGCGCATCGGCGGTGGCCGCGCTGCGCGAGGAGGTGACGGCCATAGTCACGGCGGCCGGCGCCGGTGACGAGGTGCTGGTGCGCCTGGAGAGCGCCGGCGGGCTGGTGCACGGTTACGGGCTCGCCGCCTCGCAGCTGCAGCGACTGCGCCAGCGCGAGATCCCGCTGACGGTGGCGGTGGACAAGGTCGCCGCCAGCGGCGGCTACATGATGGCCTGCGTTGCCGACCGGGTCATCGCCGCGCCCTTCGCCATCGTCGGCTCCATCGGGGTGCTGACCCAGCTGCCGAACTTCCACCGCCTGCTGCGCAAACACGACATCGACTTCGAGCTGATCATGGCCGGCGAGCACAAGCGCACCCTGACGCTGTTCGGCGAGAACACGGACAGCGCGCGCGAGAAGCTGCGAACCGAGATCGAGGACCTGCACGAGCTGTTCAAGTCCTTCGTCTCCACCCACCGCCCGGTGGTCGACCTGGCGCGCGTCGCGACCGGCGAGCACTGGCACGGGACCAGAGCGCTGGAGCTGAAGCTGGTCGACGAGCTGCGCACCAGCGACGACTTCCTGCTCGAGGCCAGCGAGCGCGCCGACCTCTACGAGCTGCACTACCTCAGCCGCAAGTCCCTGGCGGCGCGGCTGCGCACCTTCGGGGCCCAGCTCCGGCCCCACCCCGCAGCGGCCGAATCCCTCGGCCCCCCGACCATGCTGCTGTGAGACACCCGGCCCCAGTCCCGCCCCTGCACCTCAGGCCGCGGCCGCCCGAGCACGGCGATGTTTGAATCCCCGCAGGCGGCGGAAGCGGCGTTCTACCGCGCCTTCGAGCAGGCCGACATCGAGCGGATGATGGCGGTCTGGCTGGCGAGCGACGAGATCTCCTGCATCCATCCGCTGCAGCGCCCGCTGCTGGGGCGCAACGCGGTGCGCGAGAGCTGGGAGCAGATCTTCGGGGCGGACCCATCGATGCGGTTTCGCATCAACGTCGTGCAGCAGGCCCAGCACGGCTCGGTGGCGGTGCACGTCGTCGAGGAGCACATTCACATGGAAGCGGAGCGGGCGACCCACGCCCCGATCCTGGCGACCAACGTCTACGTGCACACCGGCGAGGGCTGGCGCATGGCCGTGCACCACGCCTCGCCCGTTCCCGATCCCGAGCCGAAGCGGCAGGCCGCCACCGTCAGCGAGCGGCTGCACTGAGCCGGCGACCGGCCCTCAGTCGCGAGCCGGGAAGCGCAGCCAGGTGTAGCGGTCGCGGGTGCCTACCGTGAGCTCCAGCACCTGGTCGTCGCGCAGCAGGGCGAGCCGCACCGAGACGCCCGCGTCGCCTCGCCCCCAGAGGGTGCGATAGAACTCGGGCAGCGAGCCGGCCGCCAGGCCGTCGATGCCCACGATCACGTCGCCCGCCACCACCCCGGCCGTCTCGGCGGGGCCCTCCTCGGCCACGCGCGTCACGTTGAGTCCGCCCTCGGCCTCCTGCAGGTAGACCCCCAGCCAGGGCCGCGACACGTGGTGAATGCGGCCCTCGTCGCGAAGCTGCGCCAGCAGCGGCTTGGCGGCATCGATCGGCACGAAGAGGTTGCCCCGCAGCGGACGCCCGAGGCCGGGGACGCCCATGGCGAGCGAGCCGATGCCGAGCAGCTCGCCCCCCTGGCCGAGCAGCGCCGCGCCGCCGTAGTTGGGGTGCGAGGGCACGGTGACGATCGCGTCGTCGAGCAGGTACTCCCAGTAGCCGGCGAAGTTGTGGCGCGCCACCACCAGCGCCGGCATGGCGGTCTCCATCCCACCGGCCGTGAGGACCAGGACCGGGTCGCGCGCCGACACCCCGGCGGAGTCTCCCAGCGCGATCGGGCGCACCTCGAGCGGCTCAGCCGCCCGCAGCAGCCCGAAGCCGGTGTCGCTGTCATAGCCGACCACCCGCGCCGGGACCTGGCGGCCCTCGCCGACGGTGATGGTGACCTCGTCGGCCTCCAGGATCAGGTAGCCGATGGTCAGCACCAGGCCCTGCTCGTCGACGACCACGCCGCTGCCCGCGCGCATCTGGCCCAGCGTGGCCGCCGTGCGCGCCTCTTCCGCGACGTGGGATTCGATTGCGACGATCGCCTGGACGACCTCGCCGAGCGAGGGGGCCTCGGCCGCGCGTGTGGTCGCGGCGCCCGCGGCAAGCGCCGCGGCTGCCAGCAATGCGGCCACCAAGCGGCCGATCCGTACTCTGCGCCTGGCATGCATGGGGTTTCCCCCTGTCGGCCCGAGTGTACTAAGCGTAGCAGGCGCCCGCCGGGCCCATCAGGCGGACACTTCGTGCCGGGGCGGCTCCACCTCGGGGTAGCGCTCGTCCAGGGGCACCGAGTGGCCGTCGTGCTGCACCACCCGGGCGTGAAAGCGGCGCAGGCCCCGCGGCGAGGGCACGCCGCAGGAATGGGCGATGATCCCCACCTCGTGGACCAGGTTGCGCTGGTAGTGGGCCACGCGCTCGGCCTTCTCCGCGGGCACCAGCCCGCGCTGGCGCCTGGGGTCGTGCGTGGTCACGCCCGTGGGACAGGTGTTCTGGTTGCACTGCATGGCCTGGATGCAGCCCAGCGCAAACATGAACCCGCGGGCGCTGACCACGAAGTCGGCGCCCACGCACAGGGCCCAGGCCACGTTGGTGGGGGTGATCAGCTTGCCCGAGGCGATCACCCGCACCCGCTCGCGCAGCCCGTGCTCACGCAGCCCGTCGACCAGCAGCGGCAGGCTCTCGGAGAGCGGCAGCCCCATGTCGTCAATGAGCGGCATGGGGGCGGCGCCGGTGCCGCCGTCGGCCCCGTCGACCGTGATGAAATCCGGCGCGTGCTCCTCGCCGCGACGCCACACCTCCTCGTAGAGATTCCCCAGCCAGCCGAAGGCGCCGATCACGCACTTGAACCCGACCGGCTTGCCGGTCGCCAAGCGCACCCGCGCGATGTAGTCCAGCAGCTCGCCGACGTTATCGATCTCGGGGTGGCGGTTGGGGCTGATCGACGCCTTGCCGGGCTCGATGCCGCGGATGCGCGCAATCTCGGGCGTGACCTTCGCGGCCGGCAGGATGCCGCCCTTGCCGGGCTTGGCGCCCTGGCTGAGCTTGACCTCGAACATCTTGACCTGGGGGAGCGCCGCGACCTCGCGCAGCTTCTCCTCGCTCAGCCGGCCGTCGGCGTCGCGCACGCCGTACTTGGCGGTGCCGATCTGGAACACCAGGTCGCAGCCGCCCTCGAGGTGATAGGGCGACAGCCCCCCTTCACCGGTGTTCAGCCAGCAGCCGGCCATGCGCGCGCCCTTGGCGAGCGCCAGGACCGCCGGGCGCGAGATCGCCCCGTAGCTCATGCCGGAGATGTTGAAGATCGAGCTGGTCACGTAGGGCTCGCGGCAGTGCGGCCCGATCGTCACCGCCTCGGACGGCACCGAGTCCTCGTCCAGGGTCGGAAACGGGCAGTTGACGAACAGCACCGTGCCCGGCGGGCGCAGGTCGCGGGTCGAGCCGAAGGCCACCGTGTTGCCCAGGTCCTTCGCCGCGCGGTAGACCCAGGAGCGCTGGGCGCGGTTGAAGGGCAGCTCCTCGCGGTCCATCGCGAAGAAGTACTGGCGGAAGAAGGTGCCGAGGTGCTCGAAGACGTAACGGAAGCGGCCGATGACCGGGAAGTTGCGCCGAATGGCGTGGCGGGTCTGGGTGACGTCGGAGATGTAGAGAACGGCGATCACCACCACCGCGACGCCCACGGCGACGATGAACAGGGTCGCCATGATCTGGAGGAAGCTCATGACGTAGAGGCTGGATTCGTCAGGGTTCATCGCGCTCGCTCGTCCCGCGGGTCACCTGTTCGATCATACGGCGCGGCCGCAGCGCACGGCCAGTCGCGGCCCCGGGGCTGGAAAAAAAGACCGCTGCGGGGCAGCGGCCAAGCCCAACCAACGAGCGGAGGAAGACCGGTTGGGTGCACTAGAGTGGGGGCACGCGGCCTCCCTGGCCAGGTCCCGCGGCGCGGCGCCCTCTGCCGCCGCCCCCATGGGGATGAGCGCGATTCGCGCGTGCGGCGGCGTGCCCGCGGCTGCGGGGGGACAGCGCCAACAGGCAGGCGCCGAGCAGCAGAACGGTCATTGCGGTCATCACCATTGGGGCGCTCCCGGGCGGAAGGCAGGCCGACGGGGCCTTCTACACCAGCAGACCGCGCGGCTTGGGCGATCCTTACAGGTCGGGCCTGGCCCGCGAGCGTCGCGCTCAGTCGGCTCCGCGATCGACCAGGCTCTCGGGCTGGACGCCCCAGAGGGCGGGATCCTCGTGGCGGACGATGGCGTCGGCCTGGGTCTCGTCGCGGCGCGCGAGATCGAGGTCGCATAGCGGCAGCGGCCGGCGCTCGTGGGTGTCGTAGCAGATCCGCACCACCGGCTCGAGCAGGCTGCCCTGGCCGGCAGCGACCACTACGGCGAGGCGACCGCTCTCGAGCAGCACCAGGGTGCCCACCGGATAG
>JBFKOE010000064.1:0-9996 GCA_041629015.1 Gammaproteobacteria bacterium | reverse complement strand
GCACACCCGGGGAAAGGGCGTGTGCGGCGTGTTTCCGCACGATATCGCCGAGACCAAGGTCGCGCAGGTCAACGAATTCTCGCGGCGCAACCAGCATCCCTTGTTATGCACGATGGAAGAGGCATAAGGGCAGCGCGGAGGTAAAACGATGCTCAGCAAGGAACTCGAACTCACGCTGAACCAGGCCTTCAAGGAGGCCCGGGAGAAGAAGCACGAGTTCCTGACCGTCGAGCACCTGCTGCTGGCGCTGATCGACAACCCGACCGCTGCCGAGGTGCTGCGCTCCTGCGGGGCGGACATGGATCGGCTGCGCCGTGACATCGGCGAGTTCCTGGAAGAGACCTCGCCGCTCATTCCCCCCAACGACACCCGCGAAACGCAACCGACGCTGGGATTCCAGCGGGTGCTGCAGCGCGCGGTGTTCCAGGCGCAGTCGGCCGGCAAACGCGAGGTCACAGGCGCCAACGTCCTGGTGGCGATCTTCAACGAGCAGAAGTCGCAGGCGGTGTTCTTCCTCGGCAAGCAGGACATCGCCCGGCTGGACGTCGTCAATTTCATCTCGCACGGCATCTCCAAGGTTCACAACGACGAGAACGAAGGCCTGCCGTCGGGGCAGGAGGATGAATCGCCCGGCGAGGCCAGCAGTCAGCCGCTGGAGAGCTTCGCGACCAACCTCAACCAGATGGCAAAGATCGGCCGCATCGATCCTCTGATCGGCCGGGAGCTGGAGGTCGAGCGCACCATCCAGATTCTGTGCCGGCGGCGCAAGAACAACCCGCTGCTGGTGGGCGAGGCCGGCGTGGGCAAGACCGCCATCGCCGAGGGCTTGGCCAAGATGATCGTGGAGGACCAGGTCCCGGAGATCCTCAAGGGCTGCACGATCTACGCCCTGGATCTCGGCACCCTGGTGGCGGGGACCAAGTACCGCGGTGATTTCGAGAAGCGGCTCAAGGCCGTGCTCAAGCAGCTGCAGAAGGAGCCGGGTGCGATCCTGTTCATCGACGAGATCCACACCGTCATCGGCGCCGGGGCGGCCTCGGGCGGGGTGATGGACGCCTCCAACCTGATCAAGCCGATGCTCGCTTCCGGCGATCTGCGCTGCATCGGATCGACCACCTACCAGGAGTTCCGGGGAATCTTCGAGAAGGACCGGGCGCTGGCACGGCGCTTCCAGAAGATCGACATCGTCGAGCCTTCGGTGGACGACACGATCAAGATCCTCGAGGGCCTTAAGGCCCGTTTCGAGGAGCACCACGGAGTGCGCTTCACCAAGCAAGCGCTGCGCGCGGCCGCGGAGTTGTCGTTCAAGTTCATCAACGACCGCCATTTGCCCGACAAGGCCATCGACGTGATCGACGAGGCCGGCGCCAGCCAGCGGCTGAGACCGCCTTCCAAGCGCAAGAAGGTCATCAACGTCGCCGATATCGAGACTCTGGTCGCGAAGATGGCGCGCATCCCGCCGCGCAGCGTCAGCGCCTCGGACAAGGAGTTGCTGCGAAACCTGGAACGCGATCTGAAGATGGTGATCTTCGGCCAGGATCAGGCGATCGACACGCTGGCGACCGCGATCAAGATGTCGCGTTCCGGCCTCGGGGTCGAGGATCGGCCGGTTGGGTCATTCCTGTTTGCGGGGCCGACCGGCGTCGGCAAGACGGAGGTGACGCGCCAGCTCGCCAAGATCATGGGCGTGGAACTGATTCGCTTTGACATGTCCGAGTACATGGAGCGTCACACCGTCTCGCGCCTGATCGGAGCCCCGCCCGGGTATGTCGGATTCGACCAGGGAGGCTTGCTCACCGAGGCGATCACCAAGAACCCGCACGCGGTGTTGTTGCTCGACGAGATCGAGAAGGCGCACCCGGATGTGTTCAACCTGCTGCTGCAGGTGATGGATCACGGGCGGCTCACCGACAACAATGGGCGCGAGTCCGACTTCCGCAATGTGGTCACCGTCATGACGACCAACGCGGGTGCGGAGAGCATGAGCCGGCCCAGCATGGGCTTCGTTGCTCAGGATCACTCCAGTGACGGCATGGAGGCGATCCGCCGCATGTTCAGCCCGGAGTTTCGCAACCGCCTCGACGCGATCATCCAGTTCGGCTCCCTGAACCGGGTCGACATCGCGCGCGTGGTCGACAAGTTCCTGATCGAGCTCGAGATGCAGCTCAACGAGAAGGGCGTGTCGCTGGAGGTGGACGTCGCCGCGCGTGACTGGCTCGCCGAGCACGGGTTCGACGAGCGCATGGGCGCCAGACCGATGGCGCGCGTGATCCAGGAGAACATCAAGCGCCCGCTGGCGGAAGAGCTGCTGTTCGGCAGCCTGGCGACCGGCGGGTCGGTGCGTGTCTATGCCGAGGGCGACAAGCTCTGCTTCGATATCGAGGGCAAGCGCCAGCTGACTCACTGAGGCGGCGGCGTCGCGGGCGGGGCGCATCGCCCCGGCATCCCAGGCTGGTTTGCGGCCGTTTCGCGGGTGCGGGCGGTGCCGTGGGTGCGCCGCTGTCAGCGCGCGCGGTAGGTGATGCGGCCCTTGCTCAGATCGTAGGGCGTGAGCTGCACGGTGACCTTGTCACCGGTGAGGATCCGTATGTAGTGCTTGCGCATCTTCCCGGAGATGTGGGCGGTGACCACGTGCCCGTTCTCCAGCTCGACTCTGAACATGGTATTGGGCAAGGTTTCCACCACCGTGCCTTCCATCTCGATGTGATCTTCTTTGGCCATTCACTCCCCGCCTGGAACCGCGCGGCGGCGTAGCCGGCAGCCCGTCTGACATTTACAGCGCGTCATTATGGGCAAATTGCCGGGCCTGGCAAGCGCGGCAGGCCCCTCAGGCCGCGGGGCCGTCTTCGGCAGCGGCGCTCGGCGGGGGATCGAAGGGTTGCCAGCGGCCGCCTAGCCTCGCCTCCAGCGGCTGGAACCGGGCCTTGTAGCTCATCTTGCGGCTGGCGCCGATCCAGTAGCCCAAATACAGCCAGGGCAGCCGACGCTGCCGGCACTCGTCGATGAGATGCAGGATCGCGTACAGACCCAGGCTGCGGTTGGCCATCGTGGGCTCGAAGAAGGTGTAGACCGCCGAGAGGGCATCGGGCACCTGATCGACGATGGCGCACATCGCCAGCCGCCCCCGGTGGCGGAACTCGTGGCAGACGGTGTGCGACCAGGGGCTGAACAGGAAGCGTTCCGCCTCCTCCGCCTCGGCGGCGCCCATCTCGCCGCCCGGGTGCCTGGCCCGCTGGTAGCGGACGTAGAGGTCGAAGGCCTCGGCGCTCAGCGCGGGAGCGGCCGCCCGCACCTCGAGGTCGGCGTTGCGGCGCTGGATGCGTCGCGACCAGCGGCGCAGCACAAAGCGCTCCACCGGTACCCGGACCGAAACGCAGGCGGCGCAGTCGCGGCAGCGCGGGCGATAGACGAAGCCGCCGCTGCGGCGGAAACCGTGCGCCAGCAGCTCGGCGTAGAGGCTCGCCGACATCGGGAGCGAGGGGTCGATCAGCACCTGGGTGGCCAGGCGCCCCGGCAGGTAGCCGCAGGGATGCGCGGGGCCCAGGTAGAGGCGAATGGGCCGCGATCGCCCCGGCGCGCTCACGGCTGCAATGCCCCTTCCTCGATCCCGCCTAGCGTGAGCTCGGGCTGCTGCGGGCACCAGCGCGCGAGCAGGGTCTCGAAACCGCGCCGCGGCAGGTCAACGGCCCCCATTCGGTAGAGATGAGCGCTGCGCACCTGGCAGTCGAGCAGCCGGTAGCCGGCCGCACCGAGTGCCCGCGCCAGCATCACCAGGGCGACCTTCGAGGCATCGGGCGCGACGCTGAACATCGACTCTCCGAAGAACACGCGCCCGATCGCCAGTCCGTAGAGGCCACCGACCAGTGACGGGCCCGACCATACCTCGATCGAGTGCGCGTGGCCGAGCCGCCAGAGTTGCGTGTAGGCGTCCCTCATGGGCGGGGTGATCCAGGTGCCGCTCTGGCCCGCGCGCGGCGCCGCGCAGCGGGCGATCACGGCGGCGAAGTCACGGTTGAGCGTGAGCCGATAGCGGCCGCGGCGCAAGGTGCGCCCGAGGCTTCGCGATACACGAATTCCGTCGGGGAAGAACACCGCGCGCGGATCGGGCGACCACCACAGGATCGGGTCGCCGTCGCCGAACCAGGGGAAGATGCCGCGTCGATAGGCGAGCAGCAGCAGAGCGGGGGAGAGGTTGCCGCCGATCGCGAGCAACCCGTCGGGCTCTCTGAGGGCCCGCTCCAGCGGCGGGAAGGGGTCGCCGGCGGCGTCGGAATCGATCCAGGGTACCGGTAGCATGGTGCGGGGCGTCGGACCGCGCTCAGGACGCCGAGTTCGGGGCCGGCCAGGCACCCGAACGCCAAGGGGCTTCAGCAGTCGCCGGCCGCCGGCTCAGGAGGCATGGCCAGGCGGCTGGGCCAGGTTGCTCAGGCGCACCGCGGGCGTGCGGGGTCCAGCTGGCTGATCGCCATGCACCGAATAGCCCTCGACGGGGGAATCCGAGTGCACGCCCTCGCGCGGACGCGACACGTAGTTGCCCTGCACCCAGTCGACGCCGCACTCGCGCAGCAGCTTCAGGACCTGGGCGCTCTCGACGTACTCGGCGATGGTCTTACGCCCGAGCGTGTGGGCGATCTGGTTCATGTGCGTGACCATGGTGCAGTCGACGGAATCCTTGACCATGTCCTGGACGAACTGGCCGTCGATCTTGATGTAGTCGACGGGCAGGTGCTTGAGATAGGTAAAGGAGCTGAAGCCGGAACCGAAGTCATCGAGCGCAAAACGGCAGCCCAGCGCGCGCAGCGACTCCATGAAGCGCTGGGCCGCGTTCAGGTTGGTTATTGCAGAGGTCTCGGTAACCTCGAAGATCAGCGAGTGCGGATCCAGATGCAGCGTATCGAGCAGGTTGCGCACCATGTGCAGCAACGTCGTGTCCTCGAGGGTGCGCGACGACAGGTTGATCGACAGATCGATCTCCTCTCCCGCCGCGCTAAGCGCCGCAAGCTTCTTGGTCGCGTTGGTTAGCACCCACAGATCGATCTCCTTCATGAGATCGAAGCGCTCGGCGCTCGGCAGGAAGAGGTGCGGTGGCGTCATCTCCCCGTTGGGGCCGGCAAGCCGCACCAGCACCTCGAACAGCCTGCGACCGGTCAGACGACTCTCGGTGCGGCGCCATACCTCGCCATCCTCCTGGGGCAGGTCGTCGCAGTCGATCTGATCCAGCGGCAGGATGGGCTGGAAGAAGAGCTTGAACCCGTCCCGGTCCAGGGCCTCGCGCAGCCGGGCCGACCAGCCCGATTCTAGACCTTCCGCGCGCGGCTGGCTGCCGTCGTCGACGTAGACATAGGTCTGGTTCCGACCCTTGCGCTTGGCCATCTGGCAGGCGATGTTCGAGTCCTCGAACACCTCCTCCAGAGCCTGCACGTTCTTGTTCAGCAAGGTCACGCCGATGCTGCCGTGCACGCGCAGGGTGCGGCCGCCGAAGTGGAAGTTGCTGTGCTGGAGCACCTCACGGAAGCTGTTGGCAACGTAGTAGATGTTGCGCGGCTCGATGTTGCGCAACAGGACCCCGAACTCGTCGCCACCGATGCGGGCGAGCATGTCCGAATCCCGCAACCGGGCGCTGAGCGCGCGGCCCACCTCCACCAGCAGGTGATCTCCGGCGGCGTGGCCCGCCACGTCGTTGATCAGCTTGAAGCGATCGAGATCGAGATAGAGCACCGCGCTGCATTCGCTGCTGCGTTTGACGCGGATGATCTCCGCCTCCAGCTGTTCCAGGAAATGACGGCGGTTGTAGAGCTCGGTGAGCGGGTCGTGGCTCGCCTGCCAGCGCAGCTCCTCGATGCCCTTGCGATCGGAGATGTCGCGAAACGCGACCACCGAGCCCTCCAGCCGGCCAAGCACGTGGAGCGGGAAGATGGTGCACTCGACCGGGATCGGGGTGCCGGCGCGCTGCCAGAACACCGTCTCCCAGCAATGCAGCTCGTTGCCGGAGCCGTAGGCGCGGCACAGGAAGCAGGTCTCGGGCGACTTGGGCGTGCCGTCTTCGTGCGCGTAGTGGAACACCGCGTGCGCCATCTGTCCGTCGAGGCTGCCGTCATCGTCCGCGTAACCCAGAATGCGGCGGGCCGCGGGATTGACGAAGGTGACCACGCCGTCGTTGTTCACGCCGTAGACACCGTCACCGACCGAGCTGAGGATGCCGGCCAGGCGGTGGCGCTCGGTGTCGCCGGCCTTGCGCGCGCGAATCACGTGGGCGATGCTGCGCACGCGCGCCAGGAACAGCTCCTCGGACTCGTCCTTGAACATGCACTCCAGCGCGCCGGCATCGAGCGCGTCGTGAATCACCTGCTCGAGATAGGTCGCGGTGAGGATGGCGCAGTGGATGCCCTCGGTCTCGAGGTTGCTGCGCAGCTTGCGAACCAGCACGTCACCGTTTTGATCCGGCATGAAGTAATCGATGATCGCGATGTCGAAGGCGTGCTGGCGTGCCAGGCGGTAGCCTTCCTCGACCGAGTAGGCGGTCTCGGTCTCGTAGCCGCTGCCGCTCAGCAGGTCGCGGTAGATCCGCCGCACGCTCGGCGAGTCGTCCACCAGCAGGACCCGGATCGGGATCTCGCGCTCGTCGGTGGCCGCATCCAGCCCCACCAGACCGCCGCGCCGATCCGCCAGGCTGGTGAGCACGGCCAGGCTGTGCTGGTAGTTCTCCCACAGGATGGGGGTGACGTTGCCGCGCCGCGCCGACCAGGCGTGCAGCGCCGGTTCGATCTCCTGGGTCATCAGGATGACGCCGAGCGACTTGAACGGCGGCGAGTCGAGCAGCTCGAGCAGCTGCGAGCCGTAGGTCTCGTCGTGCTTGGGCCAGCCCATCACGACCGCGAGGTACTCGGTTTCCGGGGCATCGTGCGCGAGCAGCTTCTCGCGGCCGTCGCGGTAGCCGGCAACCGAGTCGAGGTGGTGGCCGGCAGCGCGCAGGAGCTTGCCGACCACGTGGCGCAGGGTATCGGATCGCTCGACCAGGAGGACGCGTGGCATAGCCCCTTTCCCAACTTGCGCCAACGACGGAAAAACAGGGAGAGTATACGGGAAAAGCTGCGGGGCCGTCCCGCAGCGCTGGCCTGCTTGCGGGCTCAGGGGCCGGCCCCGCGGGGCCATGCGCCGGCCGCGGCGGAAGGAGGTGGCGGGTGGAAGACCTGAGATCTTCGGAGACCTGGCGCGTGTTCCGCATCCAGGCCGAGCTCATCGATGGTATCGAGACCTTGAACGAGCTGGGACCCGCCGTGACCGTCTTCGGCAGCTCGCGCCTGAACGACGGCGATCCCTACTACGGCCACGCCAAGGAACTCGGTCGCCGGCTGTCCCAGATGGGCATTTCGGTGATCACCGGCGGCGGCCCCGGCATCATGGAGGGAGCGAACCGGGGCTGCCACGGCGGCGGCTGCCATTCGGTCGGCCTCAACATCGCCCTGCCGCACGAGCAGGCCCCCAACTCCTACCAGGACATCAGCCTCGCGTTTCGCTATTTCTTCGTCCGCAAGCTGATGTTCGTCAAGTACGCGACCGGGTTCGTGATCTTCCCCGGTGGCTTCGGCACCCTGGACGAGTTGTTCGAGGCCCTGACGCTGGTGCAGACGGAAAAGATCCGCCGCTTCCCGGTCATCCTGTTTGGCAGCGAGTACTGGCGGGGGATGGTGGACTGGCTGCGGGAGATGGTGCTTGGCCGTGGCTGCATCGACCCCGGCGACCTCGATCTCCTGCAGCTCGTGGACACCCCGGAACAGGCGCTCGAGGTCCTGCGTCGCCACTACGCGGAGGTCAGCACGCCCTTCACGGGGGAGCGCCGCTCGCCCGCACCGGCGCCCGACGACCCCTAGCCGGCGCCCGACGACCCCTAGCCGGCGGGGCGGGGAGCGATGGGCCCGCCCGCCAGCAACTCGCGCCGCACCCGTTCGGCGAGCGCATCGGCCGTGGTCTCGCCATCGATGCGCAGACTTCGCGCTCGCTCCGCCTCGCCCAGGGCCTCGGCCTCGAGGAGCTGCTGCTCGACCACCTCTGGGGTCGCCTCCGAGGCGTCGCCGCCGGCCCGCAGGCGGGCCTGGACGCGCTCGCGCAGCAGTACGGCCGGTGCCTCGAAGCTGAGGATGCCGAACGCCACCCCCAACCCGTCGGCCAGTTCGCGCATGGCCTCGCGCCGCTCGCGGGCGAGAAAGGTCGCGTCCACGATCACGGGAAAGCCGGCGCTCAGCGCGCGCTCCGCCAGCTCGCGCAGTCGCTGGTAGGTGCGGGCGGTCCAGCCCGGAGCGTAGCGTCCTGAGGCGACCCCGCCGCGATGCGGCGGGCGGTCCGCGGTCAGGCGGCGGCGCTCGACGTCGGAGCGCAGGTGGATGGCGCCCAGGCGCTGGGCGAGCGGTCGCGCCCAGTGCGTCTTTCCCGAGCCCGATGGGCCGCGGGTGATGAGCAGGAATCCGACCCGGGGGCGCGTGTAACCCTCGGCCAGGACGAGGTAGGAGCTGACCGCGGAGGCTAGTCGAGCGGCCTCGCACGTCTCGGCGGCCTGGGACATGCGGATGGCGTGGACCTTGGCGCGCACCATCGCCCGGTAGGCCATGTAGTAGGGCAGCACCGTGAGCGCGTCGTAGTCGCCGGTGTGCTCGAGGTAACGATTGAGCAGCCGTTGGGCGGCGCCCGGCAGTTCGTGATCTTCGAGATCCATGCACACGAAGGCGATGTCGCTGGCCACGTCGATCCAGCGCAGCGCTGGATCGAATTCCAGACAGTCGAAGATCACCACCCGCTCGCCGATTCGCACCATGTTGCCCAGGTGCAGGTCGCCGTGGCACTCGCGCACCTTGCCTTCGGCCTTGCGCCGCGAAAAGTCGCCGAGCCGTGTGCTATGCTCGCGCCCGCTCCACTCCTGCAGCCGCCGCAGGCGCTCGAGCGCCGCCGTGTCGGTGAGCAGCGGCCGCACCTGCGCGAAATTGGCCCCGACCGGGGCCGCGACGGTCTCCGCGGTGCCGTGGGGCTGCTCGGGCGCGGCGGGCTCGCTGGCCAGGTGAAACGCCGCGATGCTGTCGGCGATGCGATCGGTCAGCTCGTCGTCCAGCTCGCCCGCGCGTGCGAGGCGGTTGAGCAACCCGGTCTGGGCGAAGCGACGCATGCGCACCGCGTACTCGATCGGCGTGCCGCGCCCGTCGGGCTCGGGCGCCGAGAAATCGCCGGCGATCGGTATCACGGACTCGTAGATCTCGGGCGCGAGACGACGGTTGAGTCGCAGCTCTTCGTTGCAGAAATGTTGGCGGCGCTCGAGGGTGGAGAAATCCAGAAAGCCGAGGTCGAGGGGCTTCTTGATCTTGTAGGCGTGATCGCCGGCGAGCAGCACCCAGGAGATGTGAGTTTCCAGGAGTTCCGCCGCCTCCGCGGCGAATACCCCGGGGCGCCGCAGCGCCGCAATCATCCGTAATCGGTCTTCCATGTCGGTCACAGCCCGAACTGTAGCACGCACTCCGCGGGGAACGGCGGGGCGCCGAAGCGGCGCCTGCGTCCAGTCATGAGCGCTCGACGGCGGCGCAAGAAGACGAGAACGCGCCGAGGCGGCGGCCGGCGCGCACGCGCGCTGCGCTGGCTGCTGGCGCTCGGCTGCGCGGCTCTTGCGCTGGGGGCGCTCTACACCGCCTATCTCGACTACCAGGTACGCGGGCTGTTCGAGGGCAAGCGCTGGGCCCTGCCGGCCCGCGTCTACGCGCGTCCCCTGGAGCTGTATGCGGGGCTGACGCTCTCGCCCGAGCAGCTGCAGCGCGAGCTGGAACTGATCCGCTACCAGCGGGTGCAGGACCCGCGGCGCCCCGGCAGCTATGTGCGCACGCGCGAGGAGTTCATCGTCCACAGCCGCGCGTTCCGATTCTGGGACGGCGAGGAACCCGAACAGGTGGTGCGCGTGCGGCTCGACGGACGGCGGGTCCTCGGCGTGCACCCGCTGTACGGTGACGAGCCCGTGGCCCT
>JBFKOE010000063.1:0-10003 GCA_041629015.1 Gammaproteobacteria bacterium | reverse complement strand
GGGCGTCGTCGACGAGCTGGAACGCGGTGCCGAGGTGCATGCCGAACTCCGCCATCGCGCGCTCGGTCTCACCGTCCGCGCCGCCGAGCACCGCGCCGAGGCGCGAGGCAGCCTCGAAGAGCTTGGCGGTCTTGCGGCGGATCACCTGCAGGTAGCTCTCCTCGCTGGTGTCGGGGTCGTTGCAGTTCAGGAGCTGCAGCACCTCGCCCTCGGCGATGGTGTTGGTGGCGTTGGCGAGGATGTCCATGATGCGCAGGCTGTCGGCCTCGACCATCATCTGGAAGGCGCGCGAGTAGAGGAAGTCGCCGACCAGGACGCTGGCCTCGTTGCCCCACAGGGCGTTGGCCGTTTCGCGGCCGCGGCGCAGCTCGGAGGCGTCGACCACGTCGTCGTGCAGCAGGGTCGCGGTGTGGATGAACTCGACGATGGCGGCGAGGTTGACGTGTTGCTCGCCCGCGTAGCCGAAGGCCCGCGCCGAGAGCAGCACCAGCAGCGGCCGGAGGCGCTTGCCGCCGCCGCCGATGATGTAGTGGCTGAGCTGGTCGATCAGCGCGACGTCGGAATGCAGCCGGTCCCGGATCAGCTCGTCGACCGCGCGCATGTCATCCGCGACCAGATCGCGGATCGAGGTGATGTCCATGGTCTTCGGCTGCCTCGGCGGGGATGCCATGCTAGGTAGGGGGTTTGGGGGTGTCAAGCGAGCCACGGGGCAGGCGCGCGGGCATTTGACCGCCCCGGGTGGCGCCAGTAGAATGCCGCATTTTCCCCGGCCCGGGTCCGGTCCGGGTCAAGGTGGCGGGAGTCCCAGTCATGTACGCGGTGATCAAGACCGGTGGCAAGCAGTACCGGGTGAGCGAGGGCGAGACCCTTCGGATCGAGAAGATTGCGGCCGAGGTCGGGGCCGACGTTGAGTTCGACCAGGTGCTGCTGGTTGGCGGCGAGCAGGGCACCACGATCGGCACGCCGCTGGTCGAGGGCTCGAAGGTCTCCGCCTCGGTCACGGCCCACGGGCGCGCCAAGAAGGTCAAGATCGTGAAGTTCCGGCGCCGCAAGCACCACCTCAAGCGCATGGGTCACCGTCAGGCGTATACCGACGTGCGGATCACGGCCATCCAGGCCGGCTGACCGGCAAGCAAAGGACAGGACCATGGCACACAAGAAGGCAGGCGGCAGCACGCGCAACGGGCGCGACTCCCAGTCCAAGCGCCTGGGCGTGAAGCGCTACGGCGGCGAGGCGGTGCAGGCCGGAAACATCCTGGTTCGCCAGCGCGGCACCCAGTTCCACCCCGGGCTCAACGTCGGCTGCGGGCGCGACCACACGCTGTTCGCCAAGGCCGACGGCAAGGTCCAGTTCGAGGTCAAGGGCTCGCGCAACCGCCAGTACGTGAGCGTGATCGCGGACTGAGCGGCGCCGCCCGCGACGCGATCGGAAGCCCCGCCGCAGCGCGGGGCTTTTTCGTTGAGGAAAGCGCAGGGAAAAGAAGAAGGATAAAGGGGAAAAGAGACATATCGACGTACCGGTAGCGGGTGCCTTCGCGCCGCGTGCCGTTGATCTGCCCTTCCCCCTGCACCTTTCCTCTTTTATCTTCGGGCAATGAAATTCGTCGATGAGGCAAGCATCCGCGTCGAGGCCGGTGACGGCGGCAACGGCTGCGTGAGCTTTCGCCGCGAGAAATACATCCCCTATGGCGGGCCGGACGGCGGCGACGGCGGCGACGGCGGCGACGTCTACCTGGAGGCCGAGTCGGGGCTGAACACCCTGGTGGATTTCCGTCACCAGCGGTCCTTCCGCGCCCAGCGCGGCGAGAACGGGCGGGGCAGCAACTGCACCGGCAAGCGCGGCGAGGACCGCGTGGTCCGCGTGCCCGTCGGCACGCTGGTGCTGGACCGCGACACCGGCGAGACCATCGGCGACCTGGTCCGGCACGGCCAGCGCCTGCTGGTGGCGCAGGGCGGGCGCCACGGCCTGGGCAACACTCACTTCAAGAGCAGCACCAACCGCGCCCCGCGCCAGTCCACGCCCGGAACGCCCGGCGAGCAGCGCGAGCTGCACCTGGAGCTCAAGGTGCTCGCGGACGTCGGGCTGCTGGGCCTGCCCAACGCCGGCAAGTCGACGCTGATCCGCGCGGTCTCGGCGGCGCGCCCGCGCGTGGCTGGCTATCCCTTCACCACGCTCTATCCGAATCTCGGGGTGGTGCGGCTCAGCGCCGAGCGCAGCTTCGTGATCGCCGACATTCCCGGTCTGATCGAGGGCGCCGCCGAGGGCGCGGGACTGGGCATCCAGTTCCTCAAGCACCTGGCGCGCACACGCCTGCTGCTGCACGTGGTCGATCTCTACCCGCTCGGCGAGGCCGAGCCGCCCGAGCAGGCGGTGCGCGCGATCGAGGCCGAGCTAGCCAAGTTCGGCGCCGGGCTGGCCGAGCGCGAGCGCTGGCTGGTGCTGAACAAGACCGATCTGGCCGCGGAGCAGGATGTGGCCGCGCGGGCCGAGGCGCTGGTCGAGGCGCTGGGCTGGGAGGGGCCGGTGTGGCGCATCTCCGCGCAGACCGGCGCCGGTACGGCCGAGCTCGCCAGCGCGGTGATGGCCCGCCTCGATCGTCTGCGCGCGGAGTCCGAGGATGACCTCGAGGCGGTGACGCCGCCCGATGACCGGCAGGCACGGGCATGAAGACGCGCGCCGAGATCGCCCGCACCCGGCGCCTGGTCGTCAAGATCGGCAGCTCGCTGCTGACCGACGAGGGCCGCGCGCTCGACGCCGGCGCCATCGGCGCCTGGGCCGAGCAGCTGAGCGCGCTGCGCAAGCGCGGCCTGGAGGTGCTGCTGGTGTCCTCGGGTGCGGTCGCGGCCGGCATGAGCCGCCTCGGCTGGACGGTGCGCCCCCACGCGCTGCACGAGCTGCAGGCCGCGGCCGCGGTCGGGCAGAGCGGATTGATCGAGGCCTACGAGACCCATTTCCAGCGCCACGGCGTGCAGACCGCGCAGGTGCTCCTGACCCACGACGACCTCTCCAACCGGCGCCGGTACCTCAACGCGCGCAGCACCCTGCGCACCCTGCTCACGCTCGGCGTGGTGCCGATCATCAACGAGAACGACACGGTCGCCATCGACGAGATCCGCTTCGGCGACAACGACACCCTCGCCGCCCTGGTGGCGAACCTGATCGAGGCCGACCTGCTGATGGTGCTCACCGACCAGGACGGCCTGTTCGAGCGCGACCCGCGCCTCGATCCGGGCGCGGCGCTGGTCGGCACCATCACCGTCGGCGACCCGCGCCTGGCCGAGATGGCCGGCGAGAGCGGGGGGCGGCTGGGGCGCGGCGGCATGGCCAGCAAGGTCAGGGCCGCGCGGCTGGCGGCGCGCTCGGGCACGGCCACGCTGATCGTCGGCGGGCGGGTGAGCGGCTTGGTCGAGAAGGTCTTCGCCGGCGAGGAGCTGGGCACTCTGCTGACGCCGGATCAGGAGCGGGTGGTCGCGCGCAAGCGCTGGCTGGCCGGTCAACTCCAGGTGCAGGGACGGTTGGAGCTTGACGAGGGCGCGGTGCGGGTGCTGCGCGAATCGGGCCGCAGCCTGCTGGCGGTTGGCGTGCGCGGTGTGACGGGCAGCTTCTCGCGCGGCGAGCTGGTGAGCTGCGTGGACGGCCAGGCGCGGGAGGTGGCGCGCGGCCTGGTTAACTACAGCGCCGAGGAGACACGGCGCATCATGGGCCAGCCGAGCAAGCGCATCGAGGAACTGCTCGGTTACGTGGACGAGCCGGAGCTCATCCATCGCGACAATCTGGTGGTGATCTAGCCGCGCCGCCCGTCCGCGGCACAACGAAAAAGGCCGGTCAGCTGACCGGCCTTCGCGTCTCGTGCCCGCGGTCTGAGTTCAGGCGCCCAGCGCCCGCAGCCGGGTATTGAGCCGGCTCTTGTGCCGCGCGGCCTTGTTCTTGTGCACCAGGCCCTTCATCGCCATGCGGTCGATGACCGGAACCGCCGCCTTGTAGGCCGATTCAGCGGCGCTCTTGTCGCCGGCGTTGAGCGCCTTGACGGTGCGCTTGATGTGAGTGCGCATCATGGAGCGCGCGCTGGCGTTGTGCTGGCGGTGCTTTTCGGCCTGACGGGCCCGCTTCGCGGCCTGGGCTGAGTTTGCCAAGGGATCTGCTCCTGCTGGTTCCGGGTTTTGAAAGGCCGCATACTATGCGGATTTTTGTACGGGGTGTCAACGACATGCGGCGCGCAGCGACGGGGGCAGGGGTCTGAGCAAGCGCATCCTGAAATCGACGGCCACGGTGGGCGTGAACACCCTGCTCTCCAGGGTGCTCGGCTTCGTGCGCGACGCGGTGATCGCCTGGCTGTTCGGCGCCAAGATGGGCACCGACGCCTTCTTCGTCGCCTTCAAGATTCCGAACTTCCTGCGGCGCCTGTTCGCCGAGGGCGCGTTCTCGGTGGCCTTCGTCCCGGTGCTCTCGGAGTACAAGACCCAGCGCGGCCCGGAAGAGGTGCGCACTCTGGTGGGCAGCGTGAGCGGCGCCCTCGGGGTCGTGCTGCTGGGGGTCACCGCGCTCGGGGTGCTCGCCGCGCCGGTGCTGATTCTGATCTTCGCGCCCGGTTTCGAGGGCGCGGACGGGCAGCGGGCCCTGGCGGCCGAGATGCTGCGCCTGACCTTTCCCTATCTGCTCTTCATATCGCTGACCGCGCTCGCCGGGGGGGTGCTGAACACTTTCGGCAAGTTCGGCGTGCCGGCCTTCACGCCGGTGTTTCTCAACCTCAGCCTGATCGGCGCGGCCATCTGGCTCGCCCCGCACATGGACGAGCCGGTGACGGCGCTGGCCTGGGGCGTGCTCGTCGCCGGGGTGGTCCAGCTCGCCTTTCAGCTGCCCTTCGTCGCGCGGCTGCGGATGCTGACCTGGCCGCGGCCGCGGTTTCGCGACCCCGGCGTGGTCCGCATCATGCGCCTGATGCTGCCGGCGCTGTTCGGCGCCTCGGTAACGCAGATCAACCTGCTGGTCGATATCGTCATCGCCTCCTTCCTCACCGCGGGCAGCATCACCTGGCTGTACTTCTCCGACCGCCTGGTCGAGTTCCCGCTCGGCGTGTTCGGCATCGCGCTGGCGACCGTGATCCTGCCGCGGCTGTCGAAGCAGCATGCGGCCGAGGATCCTGTGGCGTTCTCGCGAACGCTCGATTTCGCGCTGCGCTGGGTGATCCTGATCGGGGTGCCGGCGGCGCTCGCGCTGGCGGTGCTCGCCGGCCCTATCCTCGCGACCCTGTTCCAGTACCTCGCCTTCACGCCTCATGACACCGAGATGGCGGCGCGCAGCCTGGTCGCCTACTCGGTGGGGCTGGTCGGCTTCATCCTGGTCAAGGTGCTGGCGCCGGCGTATTACTCGCGCCAGGACACGCGCACGCCGGTGCGCATCGGTGTCGTGGCGATGCTGGTCAACATCGTGCTCAACCTGATCCTGGTGTGGCCGCTGGCGCACGCGGGGCTGGCGCTGGCGACCTCGCTGGCGGCGTTCCTCAACGCCGCGCTGCTGTATCGCGGCCTGCTGCGCCGGGAGGTCTACCGGCCGCTGCCCGGCTGGCGAGCGCTGGCGCTGCGGGTCGCGCTCGCCGCCGCTACCATGACCGCCGTGCTGTGGGTCGGCGCCGGCGCGCTCGAGCAGTGGATTGCCTGGGGTGCGTTCGACCGCGTCTGGCATCTCGCGCTCTGGGTCGTCGTGGGTACGGTGGTGTACTTCGCCGTCCTGCTCGGCAGCGGCTGGCGACCGGCGAAGACCGCGCACGCGCCGGCCGACGGGTGACCGCCGGCGCCGGATGTCTCTATAATCGCCGTTCCCGAATCGGTATTCGCGGTGCGTTAGGCCGGGCGCCGCCAGCAGGCCCATGGAGCTGATACGCGGTCACTACAGCCTCAAGCCGTCGCACCGCGGCTGCGTCGCCACCATCGGAAAATTCGACGGGGTGCACCTCGGGCACCAGGCGGTGCTCGGCCAGGTGGCGGAGAAGGCGGCGGAGCTGGATCTGCCCGCCGTGGTGATCACCTTCGAGCCCCAGCCCGAGGAGTTCTTTGCCCCGGAGCGCGCCCCGGCGCGCCTCACCCGGCTGCGCGAGAAGCTCAAGGCCCTCAGCCGCTTCGCCGTGGACCGGGTGCTGTGCCTGCGCTTCACCCAGGCGCTCGCCGCGATGTCCGCCGAGGATTTCGTGCGCCGGATCCTGGTCGAGGGCCTGGGCGTGCGCTACCTGGTGGTGGGCGACGACTTCCGCTTCGGTCGCGGTCGAACCGGGGACTTCGCGCTGCTCGAGAGCTCGGGACGCGAGTTCGGTTTCCCGGTTGCGCGCATGCACACCGTGCACCTGGGGCAGGCGCGGGTCAGCAGCACCCGCGTGCGCGACGCGCTGGCCGCCGGGGACATGGACCTGGCGCAGACCCTGCTCGGGCGCCCGTACCGGATATCGGGGCGCGTGGTCGCCGGCGATCGGCGCGGGCGCACCATCGGGTTTCCGACCGCAAATATCCGCCTGCATCACAAGGCGGTGCCGCTGCGCGGAGTCTACGCGGTGGAGGTGTACGGGCTGGATCGCGAGCCTTTGGAGGGAGCGGCAAACATCGGCACGCGCCCGACGGTGGACGGCAGCAGGGCGCTGCTGGAGGTGCACCTGCTCAATTTCTCGGCCGACATCTACCGCCGCTACCTGCACGTGGACTTCGTGCACAAGCTGCGCGACGAACGCCGCTTCGAGTCGCTGGAGGAGCTGACCCGGCAGATCCGCTGCGACGCCGACCAGGCGCAGGCCTTCTTCGCGGCGCCCTGACATGACCGACGGACGATGAGCGATTACAAGAACACGCTGAACCTGCCGCAAACGGCCTTTCCCATGCGCGGCAACCTGCCGCAGCGCGAGCCCGAGATTCAGAAGCGCTGGGAGGCGATGGACCTCTACCGCATGACCCGCGACGCGCGCGCCGGCCGCGAGCAGTTCATCCTGCACGACGGTCCGCCCTACGCCAACGGCGAGATCCATATCGGCCACGCCGTCAACAAGGTGCTCAAGGACGTGATCAACAAGTCGCGCCTGATGGCCGGCCACGATGTGCCCTACGTGCCGGGCTGGGACTGCCACGGCCTGCCGATCGAGCTGCAGGTGGAAAAGAAGATCGGCAAGGCGGGGGACAAGGTCGACGCGCGCGCCTTTCGCAAGGCCTGCCGGGAGTTCGCCACCACCCAGATCGACCGCCAGCGCGTGGATTTCAAGCGCCTCGCGGTGCTGGGCGACTGGGACAACCCCTACCTGACCATGGCCTTCAAGAACGAGGCCGACATCATCCGCGCGCTCGGACGCATCATCGCCAATGGGCACCTGCATCGCGGCGCCAAGCCGGTTTACTGGTGCGCGGATTGCGGCTCGGCGCTGGCCGAGGCCGAGGTCGAGTACGAGAACAAGTCCTCTCCCGCGGTCGATGTGCGCTTTCGCGCGATCGACGAGGCCGAGTTCCTTACTCACTGCCAGCCGGCCGACGGCGCGGGCGAAGGCCCGATCGCCGTGCCCATCTGGACCACCACGCCCTGGACCCTGCCCGCCAACCAGGCCGTTGCGCTGGCGCCCGAGGCCCATTACCTGCTGGTGCAGGCTGCCACCGCCGCGGGGGCCGAGCGGTTGCTGCTCGCCGAGGACCTGCACGAGCAGGCGCTGCGGCGCTACGGCGTGAGCGACTGGAAGGTGTTGGCGCGTTGCACGGGGAGCGTGCTCGAAGGCCTGCGCCTGCGCCATCCCTTCTACGAGCGCGAGGTCCCGGTGATCATCGGCGCGCACGTCACGCTCGACGCGGGTACCGGCGCCGTGCACACCGCGCCCGGGCACGGCCAGGAGGACTTCGAGATCGGCCTGCACTACGGGCTCGAGGTCGACAACCCGGTCGGCGACGACGGCCGCTTCCTGCCGGACACGCCGCTGTTCGCCGGCGAGTTCGTGTTCGCGGCGAACGAGCACGTGATCGAGGTGCTGCGCGAGCGCGGTGCGCTGCTGCGGTCGGAGAAGATTGAGCACAGCTACCCGCACTGCTGGCGGCACAAGAGCCCGATCATCTTCCGCGCCACCCCGCAGTGGTTCATCAGCATGGAGCAGGCGGCTCTGCGCCGCCAGGCGCTGCAGTCCATCGACGCGGGGCGCTGGATTCCGGAGTGGGGCCATGCGCGCATCCGCGGCATGGTCGAGAATCGGCCTGACTGGTGCATCTCGCGCCAGCGTTCCTGGGGCATCCCCATCTGCCTGTTCGTGGATCGGGGCACGGGCGCGCCGCACCCCGACAGCCAGCGCCTGATCGAGGAGGTCGCCCTGCGCGTCGAGCGCAGCGGCATCGACGCCTGGTTCGACCTCGACGCTGGCGAGCTGCTCGGCGACGAGGCTGCGCGCTACGAAAAGGTGCACGACACGCTGGACGTGTGGTTCGACTCAGGCACCACCCACTTCACGGTGCTCAACCAGCGCTCGGAGCTGCGCTTTCCGGCCGATATGTACCTGGAGGGCTCGGATCAGCACCGCGGCTGGTTCCAGTCCTCGCTGCTCGCCTCGGTGGCCATGCACGGGGTCGCGCCCTACCGCTCGGTGCTCACCCACGGGTTCACGGTCGATGCCGAGGGCCGCAAGATGTCGAAGTCGCTCGGCAACGTGGTCGCGCCGCAGCAGGTAGTCAACAGCCTCGGCGCCGACGTGCTCAGGCTGTGGGTGGCGGCCACCGACTACCGCGGCGAGATGCACGTCTCCGACGAGATCCTCAAGCGCACCGCGGACGCCTACCGCCGGATCCGCAACACCGCGCGCTTCCTGCTCGGCAACATGACGGGTTTCGATCCCGCCGCGCATCTCCTGCCGGAGGCGGATCTCCTGGCCCTGGACCGCTGGGCCGTGGAGCGCGCGCGCGAGCTGCAGGAAGAGATCGCCCGCGCCTACGAGAGCTTCGACTTCCACCACATCTACCAGAAGGTGCACAACTTCTGCAGCGTGGATCTGGGCAGCTTCTATCTCGACATTATCAAGGACCGCCAGTACACCACCCAGGCCGACAGCCGCGCGCGGCGCTCGGCGCAGAGCGCGCTCCACCACATCGCCGAGGCGCTGGTCCGCTGGCTCGCGCCCATCCTGAGCTTCACCGCCGAGGAGATCTGGGAGCACCTGCCCGGGGCGCGTGAGGAGTCGGTGTTCCTCGCCACCTGGCACCGATTCCCGGAGCGCGTCGATGCGCCGGGCGGGCTGGACAAGCGTTACTGGGCCGAGGTGCTGAAGGTCCGCGAGGCGGTGAGCAAGGAGCTCGAGCGCCTGCGGGTGGAGGGCAAGATCGGGTCCTCGCTGGAGGCGGAGGTGGACCTGTACTGCGGTGCCGAGCTCGCCGCCCTGCTCGGCAGGCTGGAGGACGAGCTGCGCTTCGTGCTCATCACCTCGGCGGCGCGGCTGCACGCGGACGAGTCCGCCCCGGCCGGCGCGGTCGAGACCCCGGTGCCCGGGCTCGCCCTGGTCGTGACCGCCAGTGCGCATCTCAAGTGCCCGCGCTGCTGGCACCGGCGCGAGGACGTCGGCGCCGACCCGCAACACCCCGAGCTCTGCGGGCGCTGCGCCGAGAACGTGGCGGGCGGCGGCGAGACGCGTCGCTTCGCCTGATGCCCGCTGCGCGCTGGCCACTGCGCTGGCTCTCGCTCAGCGCCGGCGTGGTGATCGCCGATCAGCTCACCAAGCTCGCGGCGGAGCTGCTGCTGCATCTGCACCAGCCGTTACCGGTGCTGCCGGTGTTCAACCTCACCCTGCGCTACAACCCGGGCGCCGCGTTCAGCTTTCTCGCCGACGGCGGAGGCTGGCAGCGCTGGTTCTTCATCGTGCTCGCGCTCGCGGTCAGCGTCCTGCTCATCGTGTGGCTGCGGCGCGTCGATGCCGCGGCGCGGCTGGAGGCCGCCGGGCTGGCGCTGGTGCTTGGCGGGGCGGTGGGCAACGTCATCGACCGCATCTTCCGCGGCGAGGTGGTCGACTTC
>JBFKOE010000062.1:0-10029 GCA_041629015.1 Gammaproteobacteria bacterium | reverse complement strand
CGGTGATGTAGGCGCTGGCCTCGCTGCACAGGAACAACGTGGCCCCGTGCAGGTCGGCCAGCTGGCCGTTGCGGCCGATGCAGGTCTGCGCCGCGTGGCGCTGCGCGAGCTCGGCATCGCCGAACACCGGCGCCGTGAGCGGCGTGGGAAAGAACCCCGGCCCGATGGCATTGCAGGTTATTCCGTGTGGCGACCATTCACGGGCGATGGCCCTGGTGAGCTGGACGATCCCGCCCTTCCCGGCGCCATAGGGCGCGCTGTTGTCGAACGCGCGGTAGCTCTGCAGCGAGGCGATGTTGATGATTCTCCCCCACCCGCGTTGCGCCATTTCGGGCGCGAGCGCCTGAGTCATGAAGAACGGCGCACCGAGGTGCAGGTTGAGCTGCAGATTCCAGGTCCTGCTGGTGATCTCGCCAAAGGGCTCGCGCAGGTTCACTCCGGCGGCATTGACAAGTATGTCCACGGCACCAGCCTGCTCGCTCGCCCGGCGGGCGAGCGCGGGCAGCGCGTCGAGGTCCGCCAGGTCGGCCGCCAGCGCCTGGGCCGAGATCCCGTCGCCCTGCAGGCGTTCGACCGCTGCCTCCAGGCTGCCTTTCGCGCCGCGGGCGACGATCAGCACCTTGGCGCCCGCGAGGCCAAGCGCGCGCGCCATGGCCTCACCGAGCCCCGAGCTTCCTCCAGTGACCAGCGCGCAGCGCCCCTCGAGCGAAAAGAGCGCGCCCGGCGTCACACGGAGACCTGTTCACCCAGTTCGAATTTCTGATCCGGGAAGTACTTGGCCAGCCGGTCGTCCGCGGTGCGCGCGTGCGCTTCCATGCCTTCCAGCCGCGAGATGCGCGCGGTGACCTCGCCGATGTCGCGTGCCGCCTCGCGGGTCATCTTTTGCCAGGTAAAGGTCTTCATGAACTTGTGCACCGACAGCCCGCCCGAGTAGCGGGCCGCGCCCTTGGTCGGCAGCACGTGATTGGGGCCGCTCGCCTTGTCGCCGTAGGCGACGGTCGTCTCCTCGCCGAGGAACAGCGAACCGTAGCAGCTAAGGTTCTCCAGCCACCAGTCCAGGTCCTGCGCGTGCACCTCCAGGTGCTCCGCGGCGTAACGGTCCGACACCTCCACCACCTCTTCGCGGTTGTCGCATACGATCACCTCGCCGTAATCGCGCCAGGCCGCCCCCGCCGCGTCGCGCGCCGTCGGCGGCAGCGCGGCGATCAGGTCATCCATGCGGGCCATGACGTCCTTGGCCAGCTCGGCGCTGGTGGTGAACAGCCAGGCCGGGGACTCGTGGCCGTGCTCGGCCTGCCCCACCAGGTCGCTCGCGACGATGGCCGGGTCGGCCGACTCGTCGGCGATGATGGCGATCTCCGAGGGGCCGGCAAACACGTCGATGCCGACCTTGCCGAACAGTGTGCGCTTGGCCTCGGCGACGAACTTGTTGCCCGGCCCGACGATCACGTCCGCAGGCTTCCCCGTGAACAGGCCGTAGGCCATGGTCGCGATCGCCTGTACGCCGCCCAGGGTCATGATGACGTCGGCGCCGGCCTTGTTGAATGCGTACATCAGGTAGGGGTGCATCGGGCCGCCGCGAAACGGCCCCGAGCAGGCGATGATGGTCTTCACACCCGCCGCCTTGGCGGTCGCCACGCCCATGTAGGCCGAGGCGATGTGCGCGTAGCGTCCGGCCGGCGCGTAGCATCCAGCCACGTTGACCGGAAGCACGCGCTGCCCCGCCGTCACGCCCGGATGGAGCTCGGTCTTGAATTCCCGCAGCGAGTCACGCTGGGCCACCGCGAACCGATACACCTGGTCGATCGCGAAATCGATATCCTTGCGGACCTGCTCTGGGATCTTCTTGGCGTTCTCCTCGAGCTGCGCCTTGGTGAGGACGAAATCACCCTCCCATTTGTCGAGTTCCTTCGCGTAATGGCGCACGGCGTCCTCGCCTTCCTTCTCGATCCTAGCCAGCATTTCCGTTACCACGCGCTGCGCGGTCGCGGTTTCCGTTTCGGGCGTCTTACTGGCTTTCTGCAAATAGGTAATCATCGATCCTCCGGGCACTTGAACTACGACTCATCCAGTGACTCACCCCGACGACGGGGTCTACTTGTAAATATCCGGCAGAAGCACCGTGGTCATCTCCGGGACAAAGGCGATCAGCAGCACCACCGCCAGCATCGATAAGACAAACGGAACCGCCCGCTTGGCGATCTTCAGGATGGACTCCCCGGTCAGCCCAGATACCACGAACAGGTTCAAGCCGAGAGGTGGAGTGATGAAGCCCACGCCGAGCGTAGTGATCATCATGATGCAGAACTGGATCTCGTTCATGCCGATCTGATCAGCCAGCGGCTTGAGAATCGGCGCCAGGATCACAATGTTCGGCGTGGTCTCCATGACGCATCCCGCGGCTATCAGGATGGCGATCATGAGCAGGATGACCATGTAGGGCTCGGTCGCCAGGCTGGTCACCGCGTGAACGAAACCCTGCGGTACCCCCATGGTCGCGAGCGCCTGTGCAAGCGGAAGCGAGAAGGCGATGATCGGAAGGATCACCCCGTTCACCTTCGCCGAGCTCACCAGCATGGAGGGAAAATCGCTGAGCTTCAGGGTGCCGACGATGAAGCCGATCGCGATGGTGACCACCACCGCGGTAGCGCCCGCCTCCGTCGGAGTCAGGCTTCCGGAGAAGATTCCGGTGAAGATGACCCCGGGGACGACGAAGGCGTACCAGCCCCGCCTCAGGGCCTGACCGATGTTCACCAGCCACTCGCGCGCGGATATCGCCGATCCGCTCTCGTAGGCGTAGCGCCGGTTCACCAGGCTGTTGGTCACGAATATGCCGGCGAGAATCATCAGCCCCGGAATCACCGCGGCCTGAAAGAGCGTCGAGGCCGATATTCCCAGCACCAGCCCGACGATGATGTAGGCGATCGAGGGCGGGATCAGGATGCCCGTGCAGGCGCCGGCCGCCACGAGCGCGCAGGCATAGGGCCGCGGATACCCCGACTCGACCAGGCGGTTGATCGTCATCCGCCCAACCGCGGCGGCACCCGCGGCGTCCGAGCCCGAGATCGCGCTGAACATTCCGCACACCAGCACGGTCGCGGAACCGAATCCGCCACGCGTCCAGCAGGTCAGCGCGTCGGCGACATCGAGGAACTTGCGGCTGAGACCCGTGCGCACCAGCACGTCGCCGGTGAGAATGAAGAGCGGGACGGCGGTCAGGGCAAAGGCGTCAATGCCCTCGAACAGCGAGCCGCCGAGGAGCGAGAGCGGCAGGACCCCGGACCAGATGAGCAGGGCGATCGAGGTCGCGCCGATCGACACCCAGACGGGCACACCCAGCAGGGTGAGCGCCACGAAGATCAGTACCGGGCCGTAGAAACTCCAGCCCAGGACCAACGCCGCCTCTTCGGTGCCCGGATAAAGTGAACCCATGATTTGTTATCCCGCGCCGCTCGACCGTCTCAGTCGTAAAGGCGCTCGCCCTCGTAGACCGGGCGGCCGTGCCGAATATCCGACAGGTCGCGCCGAATCGATTGTTGTAGCCGGTAGAAGAGCAGGCAGAACCCGATAGGCACGGCGCTAAGGAACCAGACCATGGGAACCCGCAGGCCGTGGGAAACGGACCCGAACTTGAGGCTCACCAGGAAGCTCTCAAACGACCAGTAAAGCGCGAAGATGCTGACCACCAGCATCACCAGGTCGCCGAACAGGTAGAGCAATGCCTTGAGCCGCGGAGAGAGGGAGTGGAAGATCACGTCGATTCGAATGTGCGCGCGCTCGCGCACGGCCGACGCCGCCCCGATCCAGACGAGGTAGATGAAGGCGTAGCGGACGATCTCCTCGCCCCAGACCGACGAATAAGCGAACACCTCTCGCCGCAACACCTCGACCGCCATGGTGATCACGAGCATGCTGTAGAACACGAGCAGTGCCCAGCGCTCGAGATTGCGGTCGAGGTTCGCCAGCAATCGGTGCCGCTTATCCATCGGTCTGCAGCCTTTTCAGGCCAGGGCAATCCAGAGGGATCAGGCGTCGTGCACGTAGAGCCGGCCCTGGGTGTTGGCCGCCGACTCCAGCTTGCCGAACAGACCGCCGGTGCCCGCCAGCTCGGTCCTGAACTCGCTCCACTCGTTGCGCTTGTAGCCGCCCGCCGCCTCCCACTCCGCGAGCTGATCGTCGGTCAGGGAGTGGAACTTGACGCCGGCCTGCGCCAGCTCGGCGATGGCGTAGTTGCGCGCTGCCGGGACCTTGGCGAGGTTCTGCTGCGCCGTGATCTCCGAGGCGAATTCGATCCCCTCCTGGACATCCTTCGGCAGCCCGTTGAACCACTCCAAATTGCAAGAGTAGACCTGGCTATCGGGCACCGCGCGCGTGAAGGTGATGTGGCTCAGGATATCCTTGAAGCCGAACACGAACAGCGCGCCGGCGGCCGGATCGAGCGCATCGGCCACGCCCTGCTTGATCGCGGAGGGGGTCTCGCCCCAGGCGACCGGAGTGGGATTCGCGCCGACCAGGCGGTAGTACTGCTGCAGCATCTTCGAGCCCGGCACCCGGAACTTGATGCCGGAGAGGTCCTTGGGGCTGATGACCGCCTTGCCACCCCTGCGCACGGCGACGGTGCGCGGATCGATCACCACGTACCACAGCGGCTTGAATCCCTTGGCCTCCACCTGCTGGTGGACCTCCGCCTTCCACACGTCGGAGTTCACCAGGTTCACGAACAGCTGGTTCGCGCCGCAGAAGTAAGGCAGATTGATGAGGTCGACCACGGGTGCGAAGGGCGCGAAATTCGACAGCGAATGCTGGGCCGCCTGAATGGTGCCTTCCTGCACCTTCTGGGCGAGGGCGCCACCGGCCCCGAGCTGGCCAGCCGGGGCAAGCCGAACGTAAACCTTGCCGCGCGTCGCGTTCTGGATGTTCTCCTTGAAGTCGCGCTGCATGATCGGGTAGCTGCGCGATGCCCCGAGCACATAGGCGGTGGCAATCGTCATGGTGTGCTTCGCGGCCTTCTCGCGGTCTTGCTCTTCCTTGCTGGTCTGCGCCACCGCCTCGGGAGAGAACAGTGAACCGCCGGCAGCCGCGAGCGCGGCCACGGTGAAGCCGCTGGTGCCGGCCACCTTCAGGAACATGCGCCGCTCTTCCTGCACCCGATCCGCGCGCTCTCCGAGTTCTTTCGTCGTCCACGGCAACTTCTTCATCTCGCTCTCCTCCTCATTCACTCAACATCGTAGTTAATTATCGACGGGAATCCCGTCCCCTCGCGCCTGAAGCGCCTAATCCAGACTCGCACCCTGAAGAGCCTCTCTCTCACGGCTGCAAACATTGATCGGCAATCCCTGCCCGTTGGTCTCAGTCCGTGTTCTCCGGCTCGGCCTGATCGCGGTTCGCCTCGATTTCGCGACAGATCGTTCCGGCAACGAAGAAGATCACCGCGACGAACAGGGTCAGCATCTCCCACAGGTCGCTCATCCATGGCTTGCTCTTCAGTGGCCCTCCTATCAGGACGTTCAGGAAGTAGAAGATGAACGTCCCCAGCGAGAGCCAAAGCGCCCAGTTGCCAATCGAGCGAATACGGGGTTTCGCCATGGGGCGTCCCTTGCAGGTATCGCGTGGGCTCTAAGCGCTCTCGTAAAGGCGCGTGAGCACGAATTCCCGATGGCCCAGAGCCTCGGCCGCGGTAAGCCGCCCGTTCGCGGTACGCAGCATCATCTCGAGCAGGCGGTCACCCGCCTCATCGAGCACCATCTCGCGCTGCAGCAGACCCGAGGTGTCAACATCGATGTGCTCGCTCATGGTGCGCACGGTGCGCGGGTTCGCGCAGATCTTCACGACCGGCACGATCGGGTTGCCGATCACGTTGCCCTGGCCGGTGGGGAAGAAATGCACCGCATAGCCCGCTGCGCCGCACAGGGTCACCATCTCGGCGGCGGCCGAAGAGGAGTCCATGAACCACAGACCCGGGCCGGTCGGCCTCTCCGCCTTGTCGAGCACGCCGTCTACCCTGCACTTCTTGCCGATCTTCTGTATGTTGCCGAGCGCCTTCTCCTCGATCGTCGTCAAGCCGCCGGCGATGTTGCCCTTGGTCGGCTGCGACTCGGACAGGTCGGAGGTCTTGTGGCGATCCACCACCTCCTGGTAGCGGTTGAACATCTCCATGAAACTCTTGCGCACTTCGCTGGTCCGGCAGCGCTCGGCGACCAGGTGCTCGCCGCCGGTCAGCTCGGTGGTCTCGCCGAACAGCAGCGTGTTGCCCATTGCGTAGAGCTTGTCGAAGGCATTGCCGACGGTCGGGTTCGCGCCGCAGCCCGAAGTGGTGTCCGACTCACCGCACTTGGTCGACACCCAAAGCTCAGAGACCGGGCACGGCTCGCGCTGCAGCTCCGAGGCCCACTGCACGAGCTCGCGCGCGCCCTTGGAAGCACGCATGATCGTGTCGTGATCACCGTGCAGCTCGATCGAGTAACCTTTCACCGGTTTCCCGGTCTGGGCGATGCCCTCGACCACCTTGTTGGTCCAGCCCTCCTCGATGCCAATCACCACCACCGCGGCGACGTTGGGGTTGGAGCCGGTACCGATCAGGGTGCGGAAATGCAGGTCCAGGTCCGCGCCGAACTGCAGCCGGCCGTAGGGATGCGGCAGGGCCAGCGTGCCCTTGATGTTGTTGGCGACCGCCTCGCTCGCGGCGTTCGAAATGTCGTCCACCGGCAGAATGATGACGTGATTGCGTACTCCTACCCGCTGGTTCTCCCGCCGGTAGCCCAGAAATGTGGTGTCCTTGCTGATCATGTGTTACCCGTCTCGTTAGGAACGATGCGTAGCTGTTACCAGCGCTTGGTCTTGACGTTGTGCACGTGCAGGTGCTCGCCGGCCTTGATCGGTTCGATTACCCGGCCGATGTCGCAGCCGTACTTGATCACGGTGTCGTTCTTCTTCAAGTCCTGCAAAGCGATCTTGTGGCCGATGGGGATGTCGCTCAGGGTGGGAAGATCTATGGTCTTGTCCTGCTCCATGACCCAGCCGCTCAGCTTGTCGCCGGTCTTGACTCCCTCGACCACGATCGTGCCGACGGAATCGCCTTCTTCATGAACCACGAAATGAATCATCACTGCCTCTCCCGGGGACTGTCCCGATGCAAGCGCCCAACTGAGCAGAGTCTAGGTCGGCCCCCTGCACCTGTCAACTAAATGATATAGATGACTTGAATCATTCGGTACATGGGCTATATGCTGAACAAGATCAAGAGCTTGGTGAGTCCCCCATGGCCGACAACCCGATCGCCGGGTCACGGTTTCCCTCCGGCTCTCCGCTCTATCTGGAGGTCCGGCGCCAGATCGCGGACGCCATCCGCTCGGGCGAGTGGCGCCCCGGTGAGGCACTGCCGCCGGAGAAGAAGCTGAGCGAGCGCTTCGGGGTGAGCATGGGCACCCTGCGCCGGGCCGTCGACGAGCTGACCGCCACCGGGTTGCTGGTGCGCCAGCAGGGACGCGGCACCTTCGTTGCCACCCACAGCGAGAATCGCTACCTCTTTTCCTTCTTCCACGTGGCCCGTCAGGACGGTCGCAAGGAGTACCCCCAGGTACGCTTCGTCAAGTTCCGCCACTCCAAGGCCGACGCCTTCTCCGCCGGCGAGCTGGCGGTCAAGCCGGGCTCTCGCCTGCTTCACCTGAGCAACGCCCTGTCGCTGTCCGGCGAAGTGGTGCTGCTCGACCAGATCTTCCTCCCCGCGGCCTTGTTCGCGGGCCTGACGGAGGCCCGACTGCGCGAGCGCAAGGCCACGCTCTACCAGATGTACCAGGATGAATTCGGCGTGACGGTAGTTCGAACCGCCGAGCGCCTGCGCGCCGTGGCCGCCACCCGCGGTCAGGCGCGGATTCTCAGCACCGAGCCCGGCGCGCCCTTGCTCAAGATCATCCGCGTCGCCTACACCTTCCAGGATCAGCCGGTGGAACTGCGCTACTCGTATGTCGACACCCGCCACTGCGAATATCGCCCCGAGCCGTTCCTGCGCGAACCCGGCGGCTGAGGGCGGCACCCCCCGGCGCACGCCCCCGAACGCCTCGCACGCGGTCTCAGTCCGGCCGGATCGCCCAGCGGCCGCTGCCGAGGAACAGCACCGCCAGGCCGCAGAGCAGGAAGAAGCCCTGCAGCTCGAGCGTCCAGCCGCCGAAGTTGTTGATGCTGAAGAACTCGTGGGTGTGCACCAGGCCAATCGCGAACACCATGTTGACGCTCACCAGCACCCCACCGATGCGCGCATAGACGCCGAGGATCAGCAAGATGGGCGCGACGAACTCGCCCAAGTACACGCCCCAGGATACGAACGACGGCAGGCCCACCTCACCCAAGCGCCCGCCGATGAAGTCCAGCGCGCCCGGGTTCAGTACCTTTGCCGTTCCGTGGAAGATCATCAGGATCCCGAGCGTCATCCGCAGGATGAACTTGCCGGCGTCGTCGTTCTTGAAGAATTCCATGCACACCTCCCCGGGCTAGCGTTGCCTTATCCGTTGCCGTGCCGGGAGCGGCCACCCGCGTCCCGTCAGGCACCTTCGAAGAAGGTAGGCGGCGTCCCCGATTTTGTCGACAGGCGACAACCTGGGTCGGGCTAGCCGCCGGCCGGTGGGGCCTGCACCGCTCAGCGCACCGTGACGTAGCGGCCCCGCGAGGCAAGCAGGATCTGCACGAAGGCCGTCGAGTCCGGGGCAGTCGTCAGGTGCAGGTAGGACTTCACCGCGAAACGTTCCGGCGACATGGCCATGTAGACGTCGCTGATGACGTCGTGCAGCTGCCAGGGACCGACTGCGGCAGCGCGCAGGATGCCGTGGCGGCGCTCCGCGGAGAGCACGGCCATCTGGGTGGCATGCGCGAGGTACTCCTGCGCCGAGTGACTCAGCGGCTCGACGCGCCCGTTGTGCTGAAACACCGCATGCGTAACCTCGTGGGCGATCAGGCCGCGGTAGTGCTCCTCGTCTATTGGCTGCCCGTAGACTCGGGGGGATTCGACCAGTTGCGCCATCGCCCGGGGCGACATCAGGCGCACGCGATCGTCGCGGCTGTCGTAGCTGCCGAAGGCCGCGAAGCCGCGGCTCCCCAGGGCGTGCTCGACCACCTCGATCTCGATCGCGCGCCGGGCCTGCAGTCCGTAGCGCTCGAGAAACTCCAGCGCCGCGCGCGCCGCGCCGCAGATCTGCCCGCGCAACGCCTCCTCGGGCGCGTGGACCCGAACCGACCCTTCGGCGCAGGGGCGCGACCCCGATTCGGCAGCCAGCTCAGCCGGAAGGCAGCCGAGCGCAACGGTGAACAACGACCCGATCCACAATTCCCGCCCCATACCCGATCTCCGTCCCTCGACCCCGGCCGCACGCGCCGGGCAGCGCGCCGCCGAAGCGGCTCAGCGCGGCGGCAGCGAACGCTCGGTCACACCCGGGCAGCGCTCGCGCAGCACGCACTGGGCGCATCGCGGCCGCGGCGCGCACACCCGCTTGGCGTGGCGGACGACGAGCGCGTGATACTGATTGTAGAGCGCCGCGTCCCCACCCAGCTCGCGCTCGAAAGTATGGCGCAGCGACTCGTAGCCCGCCTTCGGGTCGATCAGCCCGAGGCGCCCGAAGAGCCGCCGCGTGTAGGCGTCGATGACGAAGACCGCGCGGTCGAAGGCGTAGAGCAGGATGTCATCGGCGGTCTCGGGCCCGATGCCGTTCACCGTCAGCAAACCGCCGCGCAGCCTTTCGGTGGGCCAGCGCCGCAGCCGCCGCTCGCCGCCCTGCTCCCCCAGCCAGCGGCATAGGTTGCGTAGGCGCCGGGCCTTGACGTTGAAGTAGCCCGAGGGCCGCAGGTGCCTGGCCAGGGTGGCGGGGTGCGCGGCGAGCAGCGCCTCGGGCTCCAGCAGCTCTGCCTGGCGCAGGTTGGTGATCGCGCGCTCGACGTTGACCCAGGCCGTGTTCTGGGTGAGGACAGCGCCGACCATGACCTCGAAGGGCGTCTCGCCCGGCCACCAGTGCTGGGGGCCGTAGGCGCGATCGAGCCGGCGAT
>JBFKOE010000061.1:0-10076 GCA_041629015.1 Gammaproteobacteria bacterium | reverse complement strand
GCGGCGCGAATCCCACCACCCGTCAGTGATCCCGGTTTGCGGCCCGGCCGGGCCGCTCAGACGCCGCGCGCGCCCGCGGCCAGCACCGACCACTGGCGCTCCCAATGCCGTGTTGGCGGAGCGCCGAAGTCGCTGCGCACGTAATGCTGCATCTTGCCGGCCACCACGCTGACGAACAGCTCGGCCAGGTCCGGAACCGCCGCCCGGGCCGCCTGCCTGCCCGCCAGCTCGCCCTCGCGCAGCACCTGGCGCAGCTGGGTCTCGATGCGGTCGTAAAACTGCTGCACCCGCTCGCGCAGGCGGGCCTGCTCGCCGACCAGGACGTCCCCGGTGAGCAGCCGGGTGATGCCCGGGTTGCGCTCGGCGAAGACCAGCGTGAGCGTGAGGATCTTCTCCACCCGCCGCAGCGCGTCCGCCTCCTCGCCGAGAATCAGGTTGACGCGCGCGAAGATGCTCTCCTCGGCGAACTCCAGCAGGCCCTCGTACATCTGCGCCTTGCTGGCGAAATGCCGGTACAGGGCGGCTTCCGAGATGCCGAGGCCGGCCGCCAGGCCCGCGGTCGTCATGCGCTCGCCCGGATTGACCTCGAGCTGGTGAGCCAGTGCCTCGAGGATCTGGCGCCGGCGATCACCGCGTGCCTGGCCGCTCACCGCACCGCCCTCCGCTGCCCGCGTAGCACGATCCGCGCTCGCCCGCCGACTCAGCGCCCGGCCCGAATGAGGGTGCCGACGCCTTCGTCGGTGAACAGCTCGAGCAGGACCGCGTGCTCGATGCGCCCGTCGATGATGTGCGCCGTGCCGACCCCGCCCTGCACGGCCTCGAGCGCGCAACGCACCTTGGGCAGCATGCCGCCCTGCACCGTGCCGTCGGCGATCAGCTCCTTGACCTGCGGCGCGCTCAGTCCGGTCAGCACTTGGCCCTGCTTGTCGAGCAGCCCGGCGGTGTTGGTCAGCAGGATGAGCTTCTCGGCGCTCAGCACCTCGGCGACCTTGCCGGCCACCAGGTCGGCGTTGATGTTGTAGGAGAATCCGTCCTCGCCGACCCCGATGGGCGCGATCACCGGAATGAAGTCGCCGCCCACCAGGATGTTCACCACGCTGCTGTCGATGCTGGCGACCTCGCCGACGTGGCCGATGTCGATGATCTCGGGGGCCTTCAGCTCCGGGGCGTTGCGCTCGATCTTGAGCTTGCGCGCGCGGATCAGGTCACCGTCCTTGCCGGTGAGGCCGACGGCGCGCCCGCCGTGACGGTTGATCAGGTTGACGATCTCCTTGTTGACCAGGCCGCCGAGCACCATCTCCACCACGTCCATGGTCTCGGCATCCGTCACCCGCATGCCCTCCACGAAGCGGCTCTCCTTGCCGAGCTGCGCCAGCAGCGATCCGATCTGCGGCCCGCCGCCGTGGACGACCACCGGGTTGATGCCGACCAGCTTCATCAGCACCACGTCGCGCGCAAATCCGTTCTTGAGGCTCTCGCTCTCCATGGCGCTGCCGCCGTACTTGATGACCACGGTACGGCCGCGAAAGCGCCGAATGTACGGCAGCGCCTCGGTCAGCACGTGCGCGACGTTCATCGCGGATCTCGAATCGATGCTCATCGTCCCCTGCCCAAAATGCCGACGCCGGCCTCGGGCCGGCGCGGACGGTGCGGCGCTGGCGCCGGGCGCCTAGAACGGCAGCGCAAGATCGGATTTTACCGCCAGCAGCTGCGCGCGGAACGCCTCCTGAATGCGCTTGAGCGCCGCCTCGTCGTCGCCCTCGAAACGCAGCACCAGGTTGGGGGTGGTGTTGGAGGCGCGCACCAGCCCGAAACCGTCGGCGAAATCGGCGCGCACGCCATCGATGGAGACGATCTCGGCGTCGGCGAACTGCGCCTGCTCGACCAGGGTGTCGACCAGCTCGTGCTGCTCGCCCTCCTCGACCGGCACCGTGATCTCCGGCGTGCTGACGCTGTCGGGCAGTTCGGCGAACACGCGGCTGGCAGGCTGGTCCTGCGCGCCCAGGATCTCGAGCAGCCGCGCCGCCGCGTACATGCCGTCGTCGAACCCGAACCAGCGCTCCTTGAAGAAGAAATGCCCGCTCATCTCGCCGGCCAGCAGCGCGCCGGTCTTCTTCATGGCGGCCTTGATGAAGGAGTGGCCGGTCTTCCACATCATCGGCTGGCCGGCGTGCTGGGCGATCACGCCCTTGAGGTGGCGGCTGCACTTGACGTCGTAAATGACGCTCGCGCCCGGGTGGCGCAGCAGCAGGTCGCGCGCGAACAGCATCAGCAATCGATCGGGAAAGAGAATGCGCCCCTGCTCGTCGACCACGCCCAGGCGGTCGCCATCGCCGTCGAAGGCCACGCCCAAGTGCGCCTTGGTCTCGCGGACCTTGGCAATCAGGGTGCGCAGATTCTCCGGCTTGCCCGGATCGGGATGATGGTTCGGGAAGCTGCCGTCGACCTCGCAGAACAGCTCGGTCACCTCGCAGCCGAGCCCGCGCAGCAGCTGCGGCGCCACCGCCCCGGCCACGCCGTTGCCGCAGTCGACCACCACCTTGAGCGGCCGTGCCACCTGCACGTCGCCGGTGATGCGCCCCAGGTAGTCCTCGAGCACCGACTGCGCGCTGCGCGTGCCCTGGCCGCTCAGCAGGTTGTCGGTCTGGATGCGCATGCGCAGCGCCTGGATCGCGTCACCCGACAGGGTGTCGTCGCGCAGCATCATCTTGAATCCGTTGTACTCGGGCGGGTTGTGGCTGCCGGTCACCATCACCCCGGAGCCGGTGCGCAGGTACTGGGTCGCGAAGTACAGCACCGGGGTCGGCACCATGCCGATGTCGATGACGTCGCGCCCGCTCTCGAGCAGGCCGCGCGTCAGGGCCTCGACCATGGCCTTGCCGGAGTTGCGCCCGTCGCGAGCCACCACCACGGTCTGCTGGCCGCGCTCGAAGGCCTCGCTGCCGATGGCCCGGCCCAGGGTCTGGGCGGTCTCCTCGGTGAGCGTCTTGCCGACCACGCCGCGCACGTCGTAGGCGCGGAAGATGCTGCCGGGCACCTTCTCCAGGCTGGCCGAGGAGGGCGCCCCTTCAGACTCCTCGACGCTCACCGCGCTCGAGTCGAAGAACAGGGCGCTCGCCGACAGGTTGGGCACCGCTTCGGCCTGGCGCGCCGACTTGCGGCCCGCCGCCGGCATCTGGGCGACGAACTCCTGGCCCATGTTGACCAGCAACTCGACGGTCACCCGGCTCGCGGCCAGCTTGACCGGGTAGGAGGGCCCGAGCTTGCGCCCGAGGATGTCCTTGACCAGATTGAGGACGGTGATCTGATCGCGGCGCATGGCGGTGGAGAGCGCGCGGAACAGCAGGTACACGAGCACCGCGAGCACCACCGCCGCGGCAGCGCCGATGGCCGCGTATAGCAGCAGCAGGTCATCGGTCCCGCCGGCCTGCACCCCGGCCCAGTACCACAGCGACCAGCGGCTGCCGGGCACGCCGATCTGGGCGGCGGGCTCGCCCTGGCCGGTGGCGCCGCGCCGGGCCAGCACCACGGAGCCGCCCTGGCGCAGTTCCACACCGTCGGCGCCCACCGGCAGATCGCTCACGCCCTGCATTACCCAGCCCGCCGGGTAGGTGGCGAGCACGACGCCGACCAGCCGCTCGCCCGTGGCCAGCACCCGGTACGCCAGGTTGTAATGGGCATCCTCGGTGCCGGGCAGGATGACCTCGGCGGGCGGGAAGCCGCCGCTCTGCTCGGCCTGGCGCAGGGTCTGCAGGTCGGCGAAACCGAGCGGCGGGCGGGTGCTCTCGTCGACGCGGTCGACGCCGGGCGGCAGCAGACGTACCCGCTGCACCCCCGGCAGCATGCCGGTGATCTCCGCCTCCAGCGCCCGCAGTGCCCGGGCATCGCCGGCGGCGAGCGCCGTCGCGACCCTCGGGTCGCCGGCCAGCGCCCGCAGCGTCGCCATCGGCTGGGTGAGCAGGGCCCCCAGTCGCTGGGCATGGCCGTTGCTGGCGGCATCGACCAGGCGGGCCTGCAGCGCGTCGGTGCGCACCTGCAGCAACTGGGACAGCACCACGCCGCTGCCGACCAGCACCGCGACCGTCAGCAGGAAGGCCGCGATGCCGTAGGTCCCGATGTTGGTGCCGCGATTGGTCGCGCGCCTGGCGCCCGAGCGCTTCGCCGCCCCGCCCTTCTTGACCGCGGGCTGTTTCGCCTTCTTCGATCTCACCATGATCTGCAATCCGCTGCGCCGCGGAGCGCGTCCGCGTATTCGAGGAAGGTACGCTGGGGGCTGATCGAAAAGCGTTTGGCCAATGGCCTCGCCTTCTGTCTGTTAGTGACGACCGGAATGCCCGAACCCGCCGGCCCCGCGACGACTCTGCTCGAAGTCCTCGACGATCTCGAAGGCCGCCCTTACTACGGGCACGAACACCATCTGCGCGATCCGTTCGCCGATCTCGATGGTAAAGGACTTGTTTCCGCGATGCCAACAGGACACGAAGACCTGGCCCTGGTAATCGGAGTCGATCAGGCCCACCAGGTTGCCGAGCACGATGCCGTGCTTGTGCCCCAGGCCGGACCTCGGCAGCAGCACGGCGGCCAGCCCGGAATCTCCCAGATGGATGGCGATGCCGGTGGGGATGAGGTGGGTCTCGCCCGGCTCTATGGTGAGCGGCGCCTCCAGGCAGGCGCGCAGGTCCATGCCCGCGGAGCCGTCAGTAGCGTATTCGGGCAGCGGGATGTCGCCGCCGATGCGCGGATCAAGAATCTTCAGGCGCACGCTGTGCATGGAAACGCTCCGCGATCAGCTCCACCAGGGACGCCGCCAGCTGCTCCTTGGGCGCGCGCCCGAGGCGGCGTTCGCCGTCGGCCCACAGCACCGTCAGCTCGTTGTCCTCGACCTCGAAGCCCTGGCCGGCCCCGACCTGGTTGGCCGCGATGAGGTCCAGCTTCTTGGCCTGCATCTTGGAGCGGGCATTCGCGATCACCTCGTCGGTCTCGGCCGCGAAGCCGACGGTGAAGGGGCGATCCGCCCGAGCGGCCACCTCGGCCAGAATGTCGGGCGTGCGCTCCAGCGCCAGCTCGAGCGTCGCGCGCTGCTTCTTGATCTTGCTCGGCTCGCGGCGCGCCGGCCGGTAATCGGCCACCGCCGCGGCACCGACGTAGATGTCGTTCTCCTGCACCCGCTGCAGCACCGCGGCGTGCATCTCGGCCGCGCTCTCGACTTCGACTCGAGCCACGCCGCCCGGTGTGGCCAGCGCGACCGGGCCGCTGACCAGGGTGACCCGTGCCCCGGCGCGGGCCGCGGCGCGGGCGATCGCGAAACCCATGCGGCCGGAGCTGCGGTTGCCGATGAAGCGCACCGGATCGAGCGCCTCGCGGGTCGGCCCGGCACTGACCAGCACGGCCAGGCCCTGCAGCGGCCCGGCCGGGCGCAGCGCCGCCAGCTCCCGCACCAGCTCGGTGGGCTCGAGCATGCGCCCCGGCCCTATCTCGCCGCAGGCGAGATCGCCTGCGCCCGGACCGAGGATGACGGTCGCACGCGCGCGCAGCAGCTCGACGTTGGCCTGGGTTGCGGCATTCGCCCACATGGCCGAATTCATCGCCGGCGCGAGGACGATCGGCGCAGCGGTCGCCAGGCACAGCGTGCTCAACAGATCGTCCGCCAGCCCGTGCGCGAGCTTGGCCAGGAAGTGGGCGCTGGCCGGCGCGACCAGGATGCGATCGGCCCAGCGCGCCAGCTCGATGTGCCCCATCGCCGCCTCGGCCTGTGGATCGAGCAGATCCGTGTGCACCGGATTGCCGGACACCGCCTGCATGGTGAGCGGGGTGATGAAGGCCTGGGCGCCGCGGCTCATCACGACCCGTACCGAGGCCCCGGCGTCGCGCAGGCGGCGCACCAGGTCGGCAGTCTTGTAGGCCGCGATTCCGCCGGTCACGCCGACCAGAATGCGCTGTCCGCTCAGCTCGCTCATGGAATCTTGCACCGCGGGAAACGGCCGATAAGATACCATCGCAACAGCGATATCTACAGGGAACGGGGTGCGCCCCGAATACAGGGAGGTAGCTGCCATGGCCATCAGCGACTGGCCCGTGGACGAACGCCCGCGGGAGAAACTGCTGGCGCGCGGACCGGCGGCCTTGTCCGACGCCGAGCTGCTCGCGATCTTTCTGCGTACGGGGGTCGCCGGCAAGACCGCCGTCGACCTCGCCCGCGACCTGATCAGCGAGCATGGCGGCCTGCGCGGGCTGCTCGAGGCCCCCCGCCAAGCCTTCTGCCGAACCCGCGGCCTGGGCGCGGCCAAGTACGTGCAGCTGCAGGCCGCGCTCGAGGTGGGCAGGCGCCATCTGCGCAGCGTCATCGAGCGCGGCGCGGCGCTGGCCAACCCCGATGACACCCGCCGCTTCCTGCTCGCCCATCTGCGCCACCATGCCCACGAGGTCTTCGCCTGCCTGTTTCTCGACGGCCGCCATCGAGTGCTGGCCTACGAGGAGCTGTTCCGCGGCACCATCGACGGCGCCAGCGTGCACCCGCGCGAGGTGGTGAAGCGCTGCCTGGCGCTGAACGCGGCCGCCGTGATCCTGGCGCACAACCATCCCTCTGGCGTGGCCGAGCCGAGCGCCGCCGACCGCCAGATCACCCGCCGGCTGCGGGAGGCGCTGGCCCTGGTGGAGGTGCGGGTGCTCGATCACATCATCGTCGGCGAGGGCGAGGCGCTGTCACTGGCCGAGCACGGCCTGCTGTGAGCCGCGGCGCGGGGCCGCGCCTTGAGCGCCCTGGGGGATTCTGGTATAAGGTGCGCCCTTGCGCCGCGGGCCGCTGGAACGGGCCGCGACAAGGATCCCGAGGAATCCCACGATGTCGAGAGTCTGTCAGGTCACCGGAAAGCGCCCGATCACGGGCAACAACGTCTCGCACGCCAACAACAAGACGCGGCGGCGTTTCCTGCCCAACCTCCACACCCACCGCTTCTGGGTGGAGGGCGAGAAGCGCTTTGTCAAGCTGCGCGTCTCCACCAAGGGCCTGCGCATCATCGACAAGCTGGGAATCGAGACCGTGCTCGCCGACCTGCGCCAGCGCGGCCAGAACGTCTGAGCCGGGGAACGAGAGCATGGCCAAGTCAGCGCGCGACAAGATCCGAATGGTGTCCTCGGCCGGAACGGGGCACTTCTACACGACGACCAAGAACAAGCGCAACACGCCCGACAAGCTGGAGTTCAAGAAGTACGACCCGGTGGTGCGCAAGCACGTCGCCTACAAGGAAGCGAAGATCAAGTAGCGGGTACGCGCTCATACGGAAGAAAGAAAAAGGCCCGGTTCGACCGGGCCTTTTTCTTTGCGCTCCGCCGAATGCGTCGGCGAGCGTTCAGGTGGCAACGGGTCGCAGCACGTAGCCGCGCAGGTGGCGGGCGAAGCGCTCCAGTGCGCCCACCCCGGACCGCTCCGCGTCCGCGCACCACTGGCGCAGCGCCGTGAGCGCGGCGTCGCCCTCCAGGCCGGCGTTCTGCCACAGCCGTTGCAGGGCGGCGCGGTGCTGGTGCACCAGGCGCAGGCGCTTGCTGAATCCCAGGGCCTCCTCGACGCGCTCGCGCACCCAGGGCTGCATGGCGAACCAGCCCGTGCCACGCATCAGCGCCCGGCGCGCGGCGCGGCGAATGCCGGTGTGGTTGCGGGCCTCCTCGCGCAATACCGGGCGGATCACCCGGCGGGTGTAGGCGCGCATCAGCTGGAAGCGCGAGCGCAGCACCGCCTGCAGGGTCGCCACGTCCGGCTGCTCCTTGCCGGCGACGTGGCCAAGGCGCGGCGCCACGTGGTTGACGCGCGCCAGCCCCAGCGCGGCGAGCACGCGGATGTAGAACCAACCGAGGTCGAACTCCCACCACTGGTTGGAGAGCCGCGCCGAGTTGGCGAAGGCGTGATGATTGTTGTGCAGCTCCTCGCCGCCGATCAGGATGCCCCAGGGCACGATGTTGCGCGAGGCGTCGTCGCACTCGTGGTTGCGGTAGCCCGCCCAGTGCCCGATGCCGTTGATCACCCCGGCGGCGAACAGCGGGATCCAGATCATCTGCACGGCCCACACCGTCAGCCCCAGCGGGCCGAACAGCAGCACGTCGATTGCCAGCATCAGGCCGATGCCCAGGCCGGCGTGGCGGGAGTACAACTTGCGCTCCAGCCAGTCGTCGGGCGTGCCGCGGCCGAAGCGCTCCAGGGTCTCGGCGTTGCGCGCCTCGGCACGGTAGAGCTCGGTGCCGCGCGCGAGCAGGGTGCCGATGCCGAGCTGCTGCGGACTGTGGGGATCCTCAGCCGTGTCGACCTTGGCGTGGTGCTTGCGGTGGATCGCCACCCATTCGCGGGTGACCATGCCGGTGGTCAGCCACAGCCAGAAGCGGAAGAAGTGGCTGACCAGCGGGTGCAGGTCCAGCGCCCGGTGCGACTGGTGCCGGTGCAGGTAGATGGTCACCGCCGCGATGGTCACGTGGGTCAGCAGCAGGGTGATCCCCAGCAGCTGTGGCAGCGAGAGGGAGAGCAGGCCGTTCGAGGTCAAGGAAGACTCCTGGGTGGGTTGCCCCGGGCGAGCGGACGCTCGCCGGTGTCGGGCAACTATAGAGCATGATATTTATCAATTCTACCGATATTGAAGGGCGGGCTGCCGCACTGCGGACCCACGGCCTACAATGGGCCGCCCACTGCATGCGCCCCTACGCACTCGCCCATGGTCGAAATCCACCTCGCCCGCCAGCCGATCTACGACCGCGACCTCAAGGTGGCGGCCTACGACATTCTCTACCAGGGGGTCCCCGCGCCAGGCGACGCCGCGTCCGACCCCGAGCGAACCGCGCGCAAGGTGATCCTCGACAGCTTCATGGAGCTCGGGCTCGACGAGCTGGTCGGGGAGCGCCCGGCGTTCATCCCCTTTGCGCGCTCCCTGGTCACCGCGCCCACTCCCCTGCCGCTGCCCGTCGGGCGCGTGGTGCCAACGTTGGGCGAGTTCGGCACCATCGACGAGGAACTGCTCGAGGGGCTGCGCCGTCTGCGCGGCGGCGGCCACCGCTTGGCCCTGGGCCGGTTTCACTACCGCCCGGAGCTGGAGCCGGTCCTGGACCTGGCGGGCTATGTCGGCATCGACCTGCTCGGCGCCCACCGCTCGCGCCTGATCGAGGACGTCAAGGCCCTGCGCGGGCGCGGCCCGGTGCTGCTGGCCGAGCGGGTGGAGAGCCACGAGGAGTTCGCGCTCTGCCGCGACCTCGGCTTCGAGCTCTTCCAGGGCCACTTCCTGTGCCAGCCGCGGACCTACCGCCAGGCGCGCAGTCCCGGCAACCGCCAGGCCGTGGTGCGCCTGCTGGCGGCCCTGCAGGCGCCGGAGTCGGACGCCAGCGAGCTCGAGCGGGCCATCAGCCAGGACGTCACCCTGAGCTACCGGCTGCTGCGCTACGTGAACTCGGCCTTCTTCGGCCTGCGCAAGCAGATCGACTCCATTCAGCGCGCGATCTTCTACCTGGGGTTCAACAACGTGCGTGCCTGGGCCTCGTTGATCGTGCTCGCGGGGATCGACGACAAGCCCAGCGAGCTGGTACGCATCGCGCTGCAGCGGGCGCGGATGTGCGAGCTGCTGGCCAAGAAGCTGCACGCCCCCCTGGCCGAACCCGCCTTCACGGTCGGCATGTTCTCGGTGCTCGATGCCCTGCTCGACCTGCCGATGGAGCGGGCGCTCGCCCCGCTGCCCCTGGCGGCCGAGATCGAGGCGGCGCTCGGCCGGCTGGAGGGCGAGCTCGGCGCCCTGCTACGGGTGGTGCGCGCCTACGAGCGCGGCGACTGGCAGACGGTCGCCGAACTGCGGCTGGAGCCTGCCGCCGTGCGCGACGCCTACCTCGGGGCGCTCGGCTGGGCGAGCCAGGCCGGAGGCTACCTGCAGTCGGCCTGAGCCGCGCGGGCCGCGTTGCCTGCACCCGGCCAGCGCCTATAATGCGGCGCCAGTCCGTGGCCCCCCGATTCGCCCCCGACCGCCCCCACGGCCCACGCCCCGATTACAATGGCGCACACCGCACTGGTTCGAATGCAGTACCTCCGCCGCGACTTCGGCACGCACCGGGCG
>JBFKOE010000060.1:0-10085 GCA_041629015.1 Gammaproteobacteria bacterium | reverse complement strand
TGGCCCTGCCCGGTCCCGTCGCCTACGCCGTGCTCCCGGGCACGCCCCATGCCGAGACGCTGGCGCGCCTCGCCCATGTCAGCGGCAAGGAGGTGCTGCTGCACCTGCCCATGGACGCAGCGAGCGGCAAGGCGCTCGGCCCGGGGGCGGTCACCCTGGAGATGGGCGAGGCGGAGTTCACCCGCGCGGTCGAGCGGGACCTGGAGTCGGTGCCGCACTCGGTCGGGGTGAACAACCACATGGGCAGCCTGCTGACGCGCCATCCCGGCCACATGCGCTGGCTCATGGAGATCCTGCGTGCCAGGCCCGGCCTGTACTTCGTCGACAGCCGGACCACGGACAAAACCGTCGCCCAGCAGGTCGCCAACGAGCTGGGGATACCGAACACGCGGCGCGACGTGTTTCTGGACGATGACCCGGACCCGCAGGCCATCGAGCACCAGTTCGACCGCCTGCTGCAGCTAGCACGCCGCCAGGGCACGGCGATCGCGATCGGCCACCCGCACGCGGACACCCTGCGGGTCTTGCGCCGCAGCCTAGCGGCCGTCGCCAAGACGGGGGAGATCGATCTCCTGCCCCTGGCCCGGATCATCGCGATCCAGCGCGCGAACGACACCGCGCGGCAGGCGAGCTGGGCGGAACCCGGCGCCGAGCCGCGGGCTTCGAGTCCCTGAGCCGAGCCGTCTCCGCTACTACTACTTGCGCACCCGCGCCACGGTTCCCGCGCAGGCGCGCAGCAGCTCCTGACTCGCCACCCGCACCAGGGAGTAGGGCGAGCCCCCGCCGCCCCAGACCTCCGCGCACTCCAGCACCCGGGGGTCGACCAGGAAGCGGGCCTCGAAACCGAACGGCGGCGTCCCGCCACAGGGATACCCGCTGCCGGCCTGGACCTCCTCGGGGCTCGCGGTGCGCGGGCGCTCGATCCCCAGGCAGCGGGCGACCCTCGAGGTGCTGGCACGGTCCTCGCCCTTGACGACGGCGACGATCAACTCCCCGCCCGCGCCGATCATGCAGATGCTCTTGATGATGTCGCGGGCGTCGATGCCGGCGGTCTCCGCGGCCTCGGACACCGAGTGACAGGAGTGCTCGAACACCCGCTGCTCGGCCGCGACCCCCGCCGCGCGCAGGTAATCGGCCAGTCGCTGCTCGTGGTGCCGGTACTCGGCGCTCACTCGCCGCTCCCGCCCGGCCAGGCGGCGAGCAGCAGCAGCCCGCCCAGCCCGCCGAGCAGCCAGGTCAGCAGCGGCGCGTCCCACACCATTAGCGGCGCGTGGCCATCCAGCCCCAGCAGCACCGCCGCCGAGACCAGCAGGCTGGCGCCGACGATGGCCACGTAGGTGCGTTGCTGCCCGTCGCGCAGCTCGCGCCGCAGGCGCCGCAGCTCGGGCGAGTCCCAGCGCACCTTGAGCCGGCCGCCCGCGAGCTGATCCAGAACCGCGTGCACCTTGCCGGGAAGCTGGGGCAGCTGCTCGGCCCACTGCGGCAGGTTCTCCTTCAGACCGTTGACCAGGGCACGCACGCCGAGCTGCTCCTTCATCCAGTCCTCGAGGAAGGGCTTGGCGGTCTGCCACAGGTCGAGATCTGGGTAGAGCTGGCGACCCAGGCCCTCGATGTTGAGCAGGGTCTTCTGCAGCAGGATGAGCTGTGGCTGCACCTCCATGTCGAAGCGCCGTGCGGTCTGGAACAGGTTGAGCAACAGGAAGCCGAAGGAGATGTCCTTGAGCGGGCGCTCGAAGATGGGCTCGCACACCGTGCGGATCGCCGCCTCGAACTCATCCGCCCGGGTGCCGGCCGGCACCCACTCCGACTCGATGTGCAGCTCGGCCACCCGCTTGTAGTCGCGGCGGAAGAAGGCCACGAAATTCTCGGCGAGATAGCGCCGGTCGGTCGGCGAGAGACTGCCCATGATGCCGAAGTCCACCGCGATGTAATGGCCCTGGGGCGCCACGAAGATGTTCCCGGGGTGCATGTCGGCGTGGAAGAAGTTGTGGCGAAATACCTGGGTGAAGAAGATCTCCACCCCGCGGTGCGCCAGCTGGCGCATATCGATCCCCTGGGCCCGCAGCGCCGCGATGTCGCTCACCGGGGTCCCCGAGATCCGCTCCATCACCATGACCGTACGCCGGGTGAGCGGCCAGTGCACCTCGGGCACGTAGAGCAGCGGCGAGCCCTCGAAATTGCGCCGCAGCTGCGAGGCGTTGGCCGCCTCGCGCATCAGGTCGAGCTCGTCGAGGATGGTCTGCTCGTACTCGGCCACCACGTCGACCGGCCGCAGGCGCCGGGCCTCGCGCGAGTAGCGCTCGGTGAGCTCAGCGATCCGGTAGAGCAGCGCGACGTCGCGGCGGATGACCTTCTCGATCCCGGGCCGCAGCACCTTGACCACGACGTCGCCGCCGTCGGGCAGCCGCGCACCGTGCACCTGCGCCACCGAGGCCGAAGCGAGCGGCTGGTCCTCGAAGCTGCGGAAACACTCGGTCAGCGACTTGCCCAGGGCCTTCTCGATCTGCGCGCGGGCCGTGTTCGCGGCGAAGGGCGGCACGCGGTCCTGCAGGCGCGCGAGTTCGTCGGCCACATCCAGCGGCAGCAGGTCGCGGCGCGTGGACAGCATCTGGCCGAACTTGACGAAGATCGGCCCCAGGTCCTCGAGGGCCTCGCGCACCCGCACTCCACGTGGCTTGCGGCTGCGCAGGAAGAACCAGGGCGCGAAATAACGCAGGAAGCGGACCGGGCGGAACAGATGGGCGGCGAGGATCAGGTCATCGAGCCCATGGCGGACCAGGACCCAGGCGATGTGCAGCAGGCGCAGCGCCTCGCCGGGGCGGATCATGCGCCGGCGCCTTCCCCGAGCACCTCCGCCCGCGCGGCCAGCCGCTCGACCCGCTCGGCCAGGACGCCGACCGCCGCCGCGAAATCCTCGAACTCGCCACGCCGCGGCAGGACGGCGATGCGCACCTCGACCGCGGCGCCGAGCTCACGCGCCAGCGCCCCCAGGGTCTGCGCGCCCCAGTCGAGCGCGGCGTCGAGCTGCCTGCGCAGCTGCAGCGCCCGCTCGGCGCCGATCCAGCCGCCGAGCGGCGCCTCCCAGTGCCCGGCGATCTCGCCGAGCAGCGCGCTGAAACTGGCCCCCAGTTCCGCATCGCCGACGATGCTCACGCCGGGCTCGGCGGCCTCGCTCCGCTCGCGCGCCAGCGCGGCGAACGCCGCCGGGCTGCCGCGCAGCGTGGCGTCCGCCTCGCCCTCCCAGCTCGGCTGCAGGTGCAGCCGCTCACCCTCGGCGACGACATAGAACCGCCCCAGGCCCTCGATCTCGAGCGCGGCGATGCGCCCGTCGAGCGCGGCGGCCTGCGCCGCCGCGGCCGGGTGCGCCCGCAGAATGGCGTTCCAGGCGCCTTCCAGCGCCGCCAGCGCAAGCCCCAGCGGTTCGAGGCTCATAGACGGTAGCCGATGTGCAGGGCGACGATGCCGCCGCTCAGGTTGTGGTACTCGCAGCGCTCCAGCCCGGCGGTCTCCATCATCGACTTGAGCCTGGACTGATCCGGGTGCATGCGGATCGACTCGGCCAGGTAACGGTAGCTGTCCGGGTCCTTGGCGACTACCTGGCCGAGCAGCGGCAGGACCTTGAAGGAATAGAGGTCGTAGACCGAGGACAGGCCCGGCGCGACCGGGTGGGAGAACTCGAGGACCAGCAGCTTGCCGCCCGGGCGCAGCACTCGGTGCATGGCGCGCAGCGCGGCATCCTTGTCGGTCACATTGCGCAGGCCGAAGGCGATGGTCACGCAGTCGAAGCTGCGCTCGGCGAAAGGCAGGTGCTGGGCGTCGGCCTGCGCGAACTGGACGTTGCCGACGATTCCGGCGTCGATCAGCCGCGTGCGCCCGACCTCGAGCATCGAGCCGTTGATGTCGGCCAGCACCACCTGCCCGCCGGAGCCCACCCGACGGCTGAAGGCGCGCGCCAGATCGCCGGTACCGCCGGCCAGATCGAGCACCCGCTGGCCGGCACGCACGCCGCTGCGCTCCACCGTGAACCGCTTCCAGATCCGGTGGACGCCGAACGACATCAGGTCGTTCATAAGATCGTACTTGCCGGCCACGGAGTGGAACACAGCCGCCACCCGCCGCGCCTTTTCGGGCACCGCGACCGATTCGTAGCCGAAATCCGTGGTCTTCTCGCCCGCCTGCCGCTCGCTCACCTCACCGCTCCCATTCGATTCGACCGACGGCCGCCGGCGCCCACCGCATCCGCGTCGCGCTCACTCCACCGTGCGCGCGTGACCGGCCTGCTCGAGGCGCTCCAGGTACTCGCGCCAGTACTCCTCCTGGCGGATGCCGAGGTCGTAAAAGATGTCCCAGGAGTAGAGGCCGCTGTCGTGGCCATCGTCGAACACCAGCTTCACAGCGTAGTTTCCCACCGGCTCGATGGCCTTGATGTTCACGCCCTCCTTGCCGGTCACCAGCACCTCCTGGCCGGGCCCGTGGCCGCGGACCTCCGCCGAGGGCGAATACACGCGCAGCAGCTCGCACGGCAACTCGAAGCGCTGGCCGTCGTCGAAGGCCACCTCCAGCATTCGGCGCTTCTGGTGCAGCTTGATCTCGGTAGGGCGAACGATGGTCGGCATGGCAGGGTATCCGTTGGTTCCCACTACAGAATGTAGCGGCTCAGGTCCTCGTCTCCAGCGAGCTCCGCGAGATGCTCGTCCACGTAGGCGGCATCCACCACCAGCTCGGTGTCGCTGCGGTCGGAGGCATCGAAGGAGACGCTCTCCAGCAGGCGCTCCATCACCGTGTGCAGCCGCCGCGCCCCGATGTTCTCGGTGCGCTCGTTGACCTGGAAGGCGACCTCGGCGATGCGGCGCACCGCGTCGGCGGTGAACTCCAGGGTCATCCCTTCGGTCGCCATCAGGGCGCTGTACTGCTCGGTCAGCGAGGCGTCGGGCTCGGTCAGGATGCGCACGAAATCCTCGCTGCCCAGGGCGTCGAGCTCGACCCGGATGGGCAGGCGCCCCTGCAGCTCGGGGATCAGGTCCGAGGGCTTGGCGAGGTGAAACGCGCCCGAGGCGATGAACAGGATGTGGTCGGTCTTCACCATCCCGTACTTGGTCGAGACCGTGCAGCCCTCCACCAGGGGCAGCAGGTCACGCTGCACGCCCTCGCGCGACACGTCCGGGCCGCCGAACTCGCCGCGCTTGGCAACCTTGTCGAGCTCGTCCAGAAACACGATGCCGTTCTGCTCCAGGGCCTGCAGCGCCGCAGCCTTGATCTCCTCCTCGTTGACCATCTTGGCGGCCTCCTCCTCGGCGAGCACCTTCAGGGCATTGCGGATGCGCAGCTTGCGGTTGCGGGTACGGCCACCGGCGAGGTTCTGGAACAGGCCCTGCAGCTGGCTGGTCATCTCCTCCATGCCCGGCGGCGCCATGATCTCCACGCCCATCGGCACCGCCCGCACCTCGACCTCGATCTCGCGCTCGTCGAGATCGCCCTCGCGCAGCTTCTTGCGCAGCTTCTGGCGGGTGTCGGCGTGGCTGTCGCTGCCAGCACTCGAGCCCAGGCCACGCGGTTGCGGCAGGAGGATGTCGAGTATGCGCTCCTCGGCGGCCTCCTCGGCACGATAGCGCACCTTCGCCATGGCCTCCTCGCGGGTCATCTTGACCGCGATGTCGGCAAGGTCGCGCACGATGCTCTCCACGTCGCGACCGACGTAGCCGACCTCGGTGAACTTGGTGGCCTCGATCTTGACGAAGGGGGCCCTGGCGAGCCGCGCCAGGCGGCGCGCGATCTCGGTCTTGCCGACCCCGGTCGGTCCGATCATCAGGATGTTCTTCGGCGTGATCTCGGCGCGCAGCTCCTCGGCCACCTGGGTGCGCCGCCAGCGGTTGCGCAGCGCGATGGCCACGGCGCGCTTGGCCGCCTTCTGGCCGACGATGTGCTTGTCCAGCTCCTGGACGATCTCGCGCGGGGTCATCTGCGACATGCGTGGCTGATCTCTTCGATTGAACTCTTCTGGATGCGCGCGCCCCGGCGCGTCGCGCTCTAGGCGGGATCCCCGCGCCCCCGCCAGCCACGCGGCCTACCGCAGCCCGCACCGCTCACCCCCCGGCCTCCAGCGCCTCGACCGTGAGGAAGCGGTTAGTGTAGATGCAGATGTCGCCGGTGATCGCCAGGGCCCGCTCGACGATCTCGCGCGCACCGAGTTCGGTGTTCTCCATCAGCGCGCGCGCCGCGGCCTGCGCGTAGGGGCCGCCGGAGCCGATCGCCACCAGGTCCTGCTCCGGCTCGATCACGTCGCCGGTCCCGGACAGGACCAGCAGATTGCCCCGGTCGGCGACCAGCAGCAGGGCCTCGAGCCGCCGCAGCATGCGATCGGTGCGCCAGTCCTTGGCCAGCTCCACGGCCGAGCGGGTGAGGTTGCCGCTGTGTTGCTCGAGCTTGGCCTCGAAGCGCTCGAACAGGGTGAAGGCGTCGGCCGTGCCGCCGGCGAATCCGGCCAGGACTCGCTCGCCGTAGAGCCTGCGCACCTTGCGCGCATTGCCCTTCATGACCGTGTCGCCCATGGTCACCTGACCGTCCCCGCCCATGACCACGGCACCGGCGCGGCGCACGGCGAGAATGGTGGTGCCTCGAATCGTCTGCACGGGGGTTCCCGGATCGGCGCGAAAGGCTGGCAATTGTACCGCAAGGGCGCAGCGGCCGCGCCCGGGCGCCAGCGCTCAGTCGAAGGGTCCGGCGCCGGCCGCGTGGTCCGCGATCCTGCGCTCCAGCACCCGGCGGTACTCGTCCGGGTCCTTGACGTAGCGCCCCTCGGTGGCACGCGGAAAGTGCAGGTCCACCAGACGCGAGAGCCAGAAGCGCAAGGCCGCCAGCCGGGTCAAAGCCGGCCACTGTTCGCGCTCGACCGCGGACAGCTCGCGGCCGCTGCCGTAGCCGTCGAGCAGGGCCTGAAGCCGGGCGCTGCTGTAACCGGCCTCGGCATCCGCGCACCAGTCGTTGGCGGCGATCGCGAGATCGAGCAGCCAGGCGTCGGCGCAGGCGTAGTAGAAATCGATGACGCCGCTCAGCGCACCATCCTCGAACAGCACGTTGTCCCGGAACAGGTCGGCGTGCACGACCCCGTGGGGCAGGCTCGCGAGCGGCACCCGCGCCTGGAACTCCAGCTCCTCGGCGAGCAGCTCGGCGTCGGGCGCCGAGAGCCGGCCGCGCAGCCTGCGCGCGGCCTCGCGCCGCCAAGCCGGCCCGCGGGGGTTGACGCGCGGCGCGCCGCAGCGCCCGCCGGCGCGATGCATGCGCGCGAGCAGCCTGCCGGCCTGCTCGCAGTGGGAGGCACCGGGATCGAGCACGCTGGCACCGGGCAGGCGCTCGACCAAGGCCGCCGGCCGCCCGCGAAGGTCGAGCAGGTATTGTCCCCGGCGGTCGGGAACGGGATGGGCGCAGGGGATGCCAAGCTCGGAAAGGCAGGCCATCAGGGCCAGGAAATAGGCCGGCTCGCCGCGCTCGACGCCCTCGTAGAGCGTGAGCACGTAACTCCCGGCCGTGGTGGTGACGAAGTAGTTGGTGTTGTCGATGCCGTCCTCGATGCCCTGGGCATGGCGCAAGGCGCCGACATCGTAGCGCTCCAGGTAGGCCTCGATCTCGCCGGTCTCAAGCCGCGTGTGTACCGCCACGATGACCGCCCCTACGGCATCCCCTCGCCGCGACTACCAGCGCTTGAGTATCCAACCCGGGACGAGGAAATCCGGGCCCAGCTCGCTGCGCCGGGTCTCGAGATTGCCGTCCCCGTCGGCGTCGACCAGGTAGTAGGGTGCCCCGCGCTTGGGAATTACGCGCGCGGCGACCAGGCGGCCGCGGATCCGGTATTCCTCGATGGTCGCGTCGCGCTTCTGGATGATAGTCACCTCGGGCTCGAACTCCGGCTCCGGCACCTCGCCCTCGGCAGGTAGAGGGGGCGGCTCGGGGGCCTCGGCGGGCGCCGGCGCCGCGAGCGCCTGGGTCGGCGCCAGCAGCAGGGCGGCCAGGAGCGGCAGCATTCGCCGTGCCATCGCGCTCACCTCAGAGCTCGAGCAGCAGCTCGCGCTCGCGGGCCGAGGGCTCGAAGCTGCGGTGCTCGTAGTGGGTAAAGATGGCGTCGACCACTTCCTTGGGCGTGTCGAGGATCCTGAACAGGTCGAAATCGCCTTCCGAGATGGTGCCCTCGGCGAGCAGGGACTCGCGAAACCAGTCGATCAAGCCCTTCCAGAAGGGCGCATGGACCAGGATGATCGGGATGCGCCGCGACTTGCCCGTCTGCACCAGGGTGAGGATCTCGGCCAGCTCGTCGAGCGTGCCGAACCCGCCCGGGAGCACCACGTAGGCCGAGGCGTACTTCACGAACATCACCTTGCGCGAGAAGAAGTGGCGGAAGTTCAGGGCGATGTCCTGGTAGGGGTTGCCGCTCTGCTCGTCAGGCAGCTGGATGTTCAGCCCGATGCTCGGCGACTTGCCCGCGTAGGCGCCCTTGTTGGCGGCCTCCATGATCCCCGGGCCGCCGCCGCTCACCACCGAGAACCCGGCGTTGGAGAGCGCCTCGGCGATGTCCTCGGCCAGCTTGTAATAAGGATGATCCGGCAGGGTGCGCGCCGAGCCGAAGATGCTCACCGAGGGCCGGATTCGCGCCAGGCGCTCGAAGCCCTCGACGAACTCCGCCATGATCTGGAACACCTTCCAGGACTCGCGCGTGAGCTGGGTGTCGTCGATCGGTGCCAGACGGGAGTGGGGCGCGTGGTGGTCGTTGTCCATGAATTCCTCTTTGGGCGCCCCGGCGCGGGGCCTTGCGAGCGCGGGAGGTGGGGCCAGCGAGCGAAGGGGACTCGGCGGGAACGTCGGGTCTAGCGCGCCGATGGCGCGCGGGGCGGCGCCCGCGACCCGCCGTATAATCAGCTCACCCCTGGGATTTCGACGGCGCGCCATTCCATGACCGACTCCGGCGACGAGCTGCTGGTCCTGATCGACGGCAGCTCCTACCTCTACCGGGCCTTCCACGTGCCCAATCTGCAAAAGCTCAGCAACGCCCAGGGCGAGCCGACCGGCGCAGTCTACGGGGTGATCAACATGGTTCGCAAGTTGATCCAGGAGCACCATCCCGCGCACATCGCGGTGGTGTTCGACGCCCCCGGAAAGACCTTCCGCGACGAGCTCTACCCGGCCTACAAGGCCAACCGCCCGCCCATGCCGGACGAGCTGCGCTGCCAGATCGAGCCGCTGCACGCGGTCATCCGCGCCATGGGCATCCCGCTGCTGCAGGTCGAGGGCGTGGAGGCCGACGACGTGATCGGGACCCTGGCGCGAAAGGCCGCCGAGCGCGGCCGCCGGGTGCTGATATCGACCGGCGACAAGGATTTCGCCCAGCTCGTCGACGAGCGCGTGCAGCTGGTGAACACCATGAGCGGGACCACCCTGGACCCGGCCGGGGTGCAGGAGAAGTTCGGCGTTCCCGCCGAGCGCATGATCGATTTCCTCGCCCTGGTCGGCGACAGCTCGGACAACATTCCCGGCGTGCCGGGAGTCGGCCCGAAGACTGCAGCCAAGTGGCTGGGCGAGTACGGCTCGCTCGAGGGCCTCAAGGCGGACGCCACCGCCGTCACGGGTAAGGCCGGCGAGAACCTGCGCGCCAGCCTGGATCAGCTCGAGCTCTCGCGCCAGCTCGCCACCATCCGCTGCGACCTTGAGCTCGAGACCGGCCCCGAGCAGCTCGCGCCGAGCGAGCCCGACACGGAGTCGCTGCGCGAGCTGTTCACCGCCCTGCAGTTCCGCTCCTGGTTGCGCGAGCTCGACGAGGGCGCCCCCGCCGCCCCGGCGGCGGCGCAGGCGGACTACGAGACCATCCTCGATGAGGAGCGGCTCGCTGCCTGGATCGAGACGCTGCGCGGGGCGCGGCTGGTCGCGCTGGACACCGAGACCACCAGCCTCGACTACATGGAGGCCCAGCTGGTGGGGATCTCGTTCGCCGTCGAGCCCGGCGCGGCCGCCTACCTGCCCCTGGCGCACGACTACCCGGGGGCGCCCGAACAGGTCCCGCTCGCCCGGGCGCTCGAGCTGCTCAAGCCGCTGCTCGAGGA
>JBFKOE010000059.1:0-10130 GCA_041629015.1 Gammaproteobacteria bacterium | reverse complement strand
CCCTGGCACGAACGCTCGGCGGGCGGGCGGCCGTGGCGGCCCAGGTAGATGAAGTCCGGGTCGATCAGCGGGCGATCGGTGAACCAGGGCACGCCCTGCTTGTCGCGGTACATGTAGGGGCGCGAGTCGGCCGCGAGGCCGGCGCTGAAGGCCGCGAGCCCGACGGCCAGCGCGATCGCAGTTAGCGCCCTGCACCGTGGCGTGTTGGCAGCCCTCATCGATTCCCCTTTGAGTCGGCGGCGGTTTTGAGCCGGCGCCCGCGACCATTGTGCGCGAGCGCGGGCACCATCGCCAAGTCCGGCGGTGCCGCCCTCATTGGCCGATCCTTGCGCCAATCGTCTCGGCTATCGGCCGTCGCCCAACGTCCCTTGAGCGAGCCACTGCGCGTCGCGGCGCGCTCGACCATACTTGTGGGCAGCGAGCGGGAGAACGCAATGCGAATACTGCACACGATGTTGCGGGTCGGTGATCTCGAGCGATCCATCGGCTTCTACACCCAGGTTCTCGGCATGAAGTTGTTGCGTCGCCAGGAATACCCCAAGGGTAAGTTCACGCTTGCCTTCGTCGGCTTTGCCGGGGAACGCGAGCAGGCCGTGCTCGAGCTCACCTACAACTGGGGCGTGGACCACTACGAGCTCGGATCTGGCTATGGGCACATCGCCATCGAGGTCGATGACGTCTACCGGGCCTGCGAGCGGATTCGCGAGCGTGGCGGCAAGATCGTGCGCGAGGCGGGCCCGATGAACGCCGGCACCACCGTCATCGCCTTCGTCGAGGACCCGGACGGTTACCCGATCGAGCTGATCGGTTCGCGCGCGGGTTAGCCGCCGCTCACCGCTCTCCCGCCAAGCGCCGCAGGGCCCGCAGGTAGGCCTGCTCGTCGGGAGCGACGCCGGCGCGCTGCGCGGCCCACAGGTTCTCGGCCAGGCAGTCGATCATGCGATGCTCGGCCTGGTGGGCGTCGCCGATCTTGCGCACGGCCTGCCGATAGATCTCGCGCACGCCGCTGGGCCGGTCCGCCCCGACCTGCTCCAGCACAGCGATGTGCAGTCCCATGTGCAGGAAGGGGTTGGATTCGCCCGTCTCCGGCGAGTAGTCCTTGTCCAGGATCTCCTCGCCGCGATCGAGCAGCGCATGGTACTCGGGATGTTGCGCCGCGACCGCGGCGATCATTCGCTCGAGCGGCTCCAGGGGCTGCGCGGCGCGGTGCTTGCGCCAGGCGGCCAGGAATTGGCGTCGCAGCTGATCCCGATCCGCACCGAACACCGCTACTCTCCGCCGGCCGCCGAGGTCTTGTCGGGAAAGCCGCACAGATCCGCCACCGCGCAGCGCGCGCACTTTGGCTTGCGGGCCGTGCAGACGTAGCGGCCGTGCAGGATCAGCCAGTGGTGCGCGTGCTTCCGGAATTCCTTTGGCACGCGGCGCACGAGCGCCCGCTCGACCTCCAGCACAGTTGCCCCCGGCGCCAGGCCGGTGCGATTCGCCACCCGAAAGACATGGGTGTCCACCGCGATGGTCGGTTCGCCGAAGGCGACGTTGAGGATGACGTTCGCCGTCTTGCGGCCGACGCCCGGCAGCGACTCGAGGGCCCGGCGCTCGCGCGGCACCTCGCCGCCATGCTCGCGAACCAGGATGCGACACGCCGCGAGGATGTTTCTGGCTTTGGTGTTGAATAGCCCGATGCGCTTGATGTGGCCGCGCAGTCGGGCCTCGCCCAGCTCCAGGAGCGCGTCCGGCGTGTTGGCCGCGGCAAACAGCTCCCGGGTCGCGAGATTCACGCTGCGGTCGGTCGCCTGGGCTGAGAGGATCACCGCGACCAGCAGTTCGAAGGCCGAACCGAACTCCAGCTCGCCGCGCGGCGACGGGCGTGCGGCCCGCAGGCGGGCGAAGAACTCCTGGCGCTGGCGCGCGCCCAGCGGCCGTGCCGCCGTGTGCGCGGTGCCCGGGCGCTGCGGCGTGCGCTTCGACTTGCGCGCGGGGGCGGTCTTGGCTGGCACCGTTTGTTGGCGCGGATTGGCCGGCGGGAGCGCGGGCCTTACTTGATTCGCATGCCCGGCTCGGCGCCGGAGTCAGGGCTGAGCAGGTAGATCTCCTCGCCACCGGCGCCGGCCGCCAGCACCATGCCCTCGGAGACGCCGAAGCGCATCTTGCGCGGCGCGAGGTTGGCCACCACGACCGTCAGCCGCCCGGCGAGTTCGCGGCCGTCGTAAGCGTTCTTGATGCCGGCGAACACCGTGCGCGATTCGCCTCCCAGGTCCAGGGTCAGCTTCAGCAGTTTGTCCGCGCCCTCGACCTCCTCGGCCTTGACGATGCGCGCAACGCGCAGGTCGATGCGCGTGAAGTCGTCGATCGATATCTCGGGCGCGATGGCCTCGGTCGCGGGTTTGGACCCCTGCTGCAGCGTTTCCGTGGATGCATCGACCATGGCCTGTACCCTCTCCATCTCTACCCTGTGCATCAGCGCCTTGAAAGGCATGATCCGATGACCGAGCAGCGGCTGCTCCGCGCTCTCCCAGCTCAAAGGCTCCACGCCGAGGAACTCCTCGACCCGCTCGGCGGTGACCGGCAGCACCGGTTTCAGATACACCACCAGTTGGCGGAACAGGTTGAGCCCCATGGTGCAAATGCCCAGCAAGCGCTGCTCGCTCCCCGACTGTTTGGCGACGACCCAGGGCTTCTGCTCGTCGATGTACTGGTTGGCGCGGTCGGCCAGTGCCATGATTTCGCGGATCGCACGTCCGTACTCCCGCTCCTCGTAGGCCGCGGCGATGGATTCACCCGCTGCGCGGAAGTGCTCGAACAAGTCGGGATCGGATAGCTCGCCCGCCAACACGCCGTCGAAGCGCTTGGTCACGAATCCCGCCGTTCGGCTAGCGATGTTGACCACCTTGCCAACCAGGTCGGAGTTAACCCGCTGCACGAAGTCCTGGAGGTTGAGGTCCAGATCATCGATCCGGCTGTTCAGCTTGGCGGCGAAGTAGTAGCGCAGGTACTCGGGGTTCAGGTGCTCCAGATAGGTCCGCGCCTTGATGAAGGTCCCGCGCGACTTCGACATCTTTTCCCCGTCCACGGTGAGGAAACCGTGGGCGAAGACCGCCGAAGGGGTGCGAAAGCCCGCGCCGTGCAGCATCGCCGGCCAGAACAGCGCGTGAAAGTAGATGATGTCCTTGCCTATGAAGTGATACAGCTCGGTATCGCCGCCGGGCTTCCAGAAGGCGTCGAAATCGACGCCGGTTCTGTCGCACCAGTTGCGAAAGCTGGCCATGTAGCCGATCGGTGCGTCCAGCCAGACGTAGAAATACTTGTCGTCGGTGTCCGGTATCCTGAAGCCGAAGTAGGGCGCGTCGCGGGAAATGTCCCACTCCTGCAGGCCGGCCTCGAACCACTCGCCGAGCTTGTTCGCAACCTGTTCCTGGACGTGGCCGGCGCCGGTCCAGCGGCGCAGCATGGGCTCGAAATCGCCCAGCCGGAAGAAGTAGTGCAGCGATTCCCGCTCGATGGGTGTCGCGCCGGAGAGCACCGAGCGCGGGTTCTTCAGCTCGCCGGGCGCGTAGGTGGCTCCGCAGACCTCGCAGGAGTCGCCGTATTGCTCAGCGGCGCCGCAGCGCGGACACTCGCCCTTGATGTAGCGATCGGGCAGGAACATCGCGCGCTCGGGATCGTAGAACTGCGTGATCGTGCGCTTGCTGACGTGACCCGCGTCGCGGTTGCGCTCATAGATCAGGCACGACAGCGCCTCGTTCTCGGGTGAGTGCGTGGAGTGGTAGTTGTCGAACGATATAGCGAAGTCGGCGAAATCGGCCCGATGCTCCTCGCCGACGCGCTCGATCAGCGCCTCAGGGGCGATGCCTTCCTGCTCGGCGCGCAGCATGATCGGTGTTCCGTGCGCATCGTCGGCGCACACGTAGATGCATTCGTGACCGCGCATCCGCTGAAACCGGACCCAGATGTCGGTCTGTATGTACTCGACCAGGTGCCCGATGTGGATCGGACCGTTGGCATACGGCAGTGCGCTGGTGACGAGGATCCTGCGGCTCATGGGCGGGGGACGGCGGCGCGATCGGGCGTTCGAGGAGGGGCCATACAGTAGCAGCTAAGTCCTGGCGGAGCCACACGGCCGATCGGGCTCCAGGCGCCCGCATCAGCGCAGCGCGCCACGCCGCGAGCCCGGCCGCGCCAGCCGTCCCGGTGCGCGGCCGAATCCGCCCCCGGGCCGGGCAAGCGGCCCGGCGCGCGCCGCGACGCTAAATGTGCGCTAGAATCTCCCCCCCGCAGTGTGCGATCCCACCGCCCGATGGGGTCGGTGCCGGAACAACCCCCGAGGAGGAAGCAATGGCGGAGCTATCCCGCGAGCAGGTAGAGGCGGCCCTACGTGAGTACATCGACCCCCACACGCGACAGAATCTGCTCGACACCAAGTCGGTCAAGGACATCGCAATCGATGCCGGCGGGGTGCGGGTCGAGGTCGTGCTCGGCTACCCGGCCGAGGGGTTTCGCGATGAGTTGAAGGAGGAGCTCAGCAAACGCGTCGCGGCGCTGGCGGGTGTTTCGGGGTGCGAGGTTGCGGTCAGCCACAAGGTGGTCACCCACGCCGTGCAGAAGGGCGTGACCCCTATCAAGGGGGTGCGCAACGTCATCGCGGTCGCCTCCGGCAAGGGCGGGGTGGGCAAATCGACCGTCGCGGTGAACCTGGCCCTGGCGCTCAAGATGGAAGGGGCGAGCGTCGGCATGCTGGATGCCGACATCTACGGGCCGAGCCAGCCCCGCATGCTCGGCATCAAGGGCCAGCCGACCAGCAAGGACGGCAAGTCGCTCGAGCCCATGGTGAGCTACGGCTTGCAGGCCATGTCGATCGGGTTCCTGGTCGACGAGGAGGAGCCGATGATCTGGCGGGGCCCCATGGTGACGCAGGCCCTGGAGCAGCTGTTGCAGGACACGAACTGGGACGATCTCGACTATCTGGTGATCGACCTGCCGCCGGGCACCGGCGATACCCAGCTCACCCTCGCGCAGAAGGTGCCTGTCAGCGGCGCCATCATTGTGACCACGCCGCAGGACATCGCGCTGCTCGACGCGCGCAAGGGACTGAAGATGTTCGAGCGGGTCGAGGTCCCGGTGCTCGGGATCGTGGAGAACATGAGCACGCACGTGTGCAGCAAGTGCGGTCACGAGGAGGCGATCTTCGGCGAGGGGGGTGGGCGCAGGATGGCCGAGCAGTACGGGGTGGACCTGCTCGGCGCGCTGCCACTAGACATACGCATTCGGCAGATGGCCGACGATGGCCATCCCACGGTGGTCGGAGACCCGGACAGCCACGCGGCGCAGAACTACCGCTCCATCGCGCGCCACGCGGCGGCGAAGCTCTCTCTGCGTGCCAAGGATTACAGCCACAAGTTCCCCAGCATTGTCATCGCCAACGACTGAGGCCGGCAGGCGCACATGAGCATCAAGTCCGACAGCTGGATCAGGCGCATGGCCGAGCAGCGCGCCATGATCGAGCCCTTTGAGCCCGGGCAGGTTCGCGAGCTCGGCGGCGAGCGCGTCATTTCCTACGGCACCTCCAGCTACGGCTACGACATCCGCTGCTCCAACGATTTCAAGATATTCACCAACATCAACTCTGCGATTGTCGATCCGAAAAATTTCGACCAGAACAGCTTCGTGGATCTGCAGTCCGACGTTTGCATCATTCCGCCCAACTCCTTCGCGCTCGCGCGAACGGTCGAGTACTTCCGCATACCGCGCAACGTCCTGACGATTTGCCTCGGGAAGTCGACCTACGCCCGCTGCGGCATCATCGTCAACGTGACGCCGCTCGAGCCGGAGTGGGAAGGGCACGTCACCCTGGAGTTTTCGAACACCACGCCCCTGCCGGCCAAGATCTACGCCAACGAAGGCGTCGCGCAGGTCTTGTTCTTCGAGTCCGACGAGCCCTGCGAGACCTCCTATCGCGATCGCGGGGGCAAGTACCAGGGCCAGACCGGCGTGACCCTTCCCAGGGCCTGAGGCGCCGGCGGGTGCGGCGGGCAGGTCCGCGCGCTCCCCGGACGGGAGCCTGGCGAGGCCACGGGGCAGCATGAGCACATGAGCCCGGGATCCGACCCGCTGGACTGGACACGCTTTTGGGAGGTGCTGGGCGGGCAGGCCGAGTCGGCACGGCAGCCGCGGTCGCCAGCGCTGACCGCGGCTGCCAGCTGGCAGCGCTTCAGCGAGCAGCTCATCGGCCAGTGTCAGCGGCTGGTGCCGCCAGCGCAGACGCCGGGTGCTGACGGCTCCGGAGCGCTGGACCAGGGGCGCATCTTCCTGGCCATCTGCGGCGAGATTCTCCAGGCATGCCAGCGGATGAGCGAGGCGCCAGCCGGTGATCCCTGGCGCCCGCAGCTCGCGCTGGCGGCCGAGCGCGCAAGGGCGATGCTGCAGGAACTGTTCGCGGCGGCCGACAGCGACGGCTCGGCGTGGCTGCCGTTCGCCAGCCGAATGGAGCGTGCGCTGGGGGCATGCGCGGGCAGGGTAAGCGACTGGGCGGGACCCGCGGCAGGCGCGGCTGGTGCAAGCCCGTCCGCACGCCCGGGCGACGACGGTGCATTGGAACGGGATGTGGATCGGCTCCAGCAGGAGCTCGCGCGCTGCGCGAGCCACCTGCGCAGCGCCGGCGAGCGCGCCGTGGACCTGCTCTTCGCGCTGATCGAGCAACAGGCCGGCAAGGGGCAGCCGGTAGGCTCGCTGCGCGCGCTCTACGATCTCTGGGTCGATGCCGCGGAACAGGCTTACGGGGAGATGCTCGACGCCACGGATTACCTCGCGACCCAGGGCGAGGCGCTGAACGCCGTGCTGCGCCTGCGCGCCCGCCTGGAGCGCCCACGGGGGCCGCGTCCGGAAGCGGGCGGCTCGGTCGCGCCCGGGCCCGAGCCGGCCACGCTGGCGGAACTGCAGGCGGAGCTGCGGCGGCTGCGTGCCGAGATCGAGGCGCTGCGGGCGGAGCGGCGCGGCGGCGAGGACGGGGTGTGAGCACGCCGTTCGAATTCAGCGCCGAAGCGCTGCTGCGCGAGCTGCAGGATCTGCAGGCCGGGCTCGCGCGCGGCGCGCAGGTCCTGGCCAGGGGATCCGAAGTGCGCATCGGGGGCGCCCCGCGCGAGCAGATTCACGCCGAGGACAAGGTGCGCCTGTTCCACTACCGCTCGGGTGCCGGGCAGCGGTCGGTGCCGCTGCTCATCGTCTACGCGCTCGTCAACCGCCCCGACATGCTCGATCTACACGAGGACCGCTCGCTGATTCGCGGCCTGCTCGCGCGGGGAGTCGACGTATACCTGATCGACTGGGGTTACCCGGACGAAGATGACCGTGGGCGCACGCTGGAGGATTACATCGGCGGTTATCTCGATCGCTGCATCGAGCGGGTGCTCGCGCGCAGCGGCAGCGACCGCCTTCATCTGCTCGGCGTGTGCCAGGGCGGGACCTTCGCCCTGTGCTACTCGGCGCTGCGGCCGGCGCGGATCGCAAGCCTGATCACCATGGTCACGCCGGTGGATTTCCATGCCGGGGACAACCTGCTGGCGCGCTTCGTCGGTTCGGTGGATGTCGACCTGCTGGTGGATACGGTCGGCAACGTGCCGGGGGCTTTCCTGAACTGGACCTTTCTCGCCCTCAAGCCCTTCCGCCTGACGGGGCAGAAATACGTGAATTTCCTCGACCTGGTCGAGGACGAGGAGCGCGTGCAGGAGTTTCTGCGCATGGAGAAGTGGATCTTCGACAGCCCGGACCAGGCTGGCGAGGCCTTCCGCAAGTTCGTCAAGGAGCTCTTTCAGGAAAACCGCCTGGTGCGTGGCGAGTTCAAACTGGGGTCGGAAACGATCGATCTGTCCCGCATCAACATGCCGGTCCTGAACGTTTACGCCACCGAGGACCACCTGGTCCCGCCGCCCAGTTCCCTGGCGCTGGGTGAGCACGTCGGGAGCCGCATCTACGAGACGCATGCCTTCGAGGGCGGGCACATCGGGATCTACGTCAGCGCGCGCGCGCAGCAGGAGATACCGAACACCATCGAGCGCTGGCTGGGGGCCCGCGATCAGGATCCTTGAGCTCGCAGCGCCGCCCCGGGTTTCGAGTCGCACAATTCAGCGGAGCAGAACATGGAATCCATGAGGCCACAGGTGTACGCGATCGACGGCGTGGTCCCGGTGATCGATGTCGCCGCATTCGTGCATCCGAGCGCGGTCCTGATCGGCGACGTGGTGGTGGCCGCGGGGTGCTACGTCGGTCCGGGCGCCTCGCTGCGCGGCGACATGGGTCCGATCCGCGTCGGCGCGGGCAGCAACATTCAGGACAATTGCATTGTCCACGGCTTCCCCGGCGGGGAGACGCGCATCGAGGAGGACGGCCACATCGCCCACGGTGCGGTACTCCACGGCTGCCTGGTACGGCGCAACGCGCTCGTCGGCATGAACGCGGTGGTCATGGACGGCGCCGAGGTCGGGGAATCCGCGCTGGTTGCGGCCATGGCGCTGGTCACGGCCGGCACCACGATTGCGGCGGCGAGCCTGGCGGCGGGTATCCCCGCCAAGTTGGTGCGCGAGCTCACCGCCGAGGAACTGGAGTGGAAGAGGGCCGCGACCGCGGAGTACCAGCACCTGGCGGTGCGCAGTCTGCGCACCATGCAAGCGGCCGCGCCGCTGCCGGCGGTGGAAAGTGAGCGGCCTCGGGTCCAGCCCAGGGGCGCCGTGCCGCTGCACCGCAGCAGGAAGCGCGACTGAGGCGCGCGCGGGAGCGAGCCGGCGGGAGTGCGCTCAAGGGCGGTGCTAGAATCGAGCGATCGCAGCACCTTGTCCGAAGGGGAGGGCACCCGATGGCAGACGGCAAGCAGCCCTACGATGGGCCGGAGCGGCGGCGGGAGCAGCGACGCAAGATGGCGGATCGGCGCAAGGTGGTCCGCTTCGAGATGGACAAGGAGCCGCGGCGCAAGAAGAAGGGGCGGCGCGCCGAGGACCTCGACCTCTGGGACAGGCGCGACCTCTGAGGGCCGCGCCTTCGTCTCAGGCGCTCTCTTCCGCCTGTAGCTGACGGAAGCGCTCGCGGATCTCTTCCAGGCTTTGTTCCTTTTCGCCGCGCGCCGCCGGCGTGAGAAACGATTCCAGCTTCTTCGCCAACCGGAACGGGTTGTGTTCCTGGCGGATCGCCAGGACGCCGTCGCTGACCAGTCGCTGCATCAGCAGTTCCTTGCGCGTCTTGGCATTGATGTTCTCCGCCAGGGGCGTGAGCAGGAAATTGCCCAGCAGGATTCCATACAGCGTGGAGGTCAGCGCAACCGGGATGGTGCGCAGGATGACGTCGGGATCACCGATGCCGGCGAGCATGGCGATGAGCCCGACCACGCTGCCGGCCACCCCGAAGGCGGGCGCCAATCGGGCCAGGTGGTGAAACACCCGCTCCTGATGCGCGCGACGCTGGCTGAAGTAGTGCATTTCCGTCTGCAGGATGTCGCGGATCTCCTCGGCCCGGTAGCCATCGACGACCAGTCCCAGGGCACGCTTCAAAAAGCTGACGGTCGTCTCCTCCTCGGCGTCCTCGAGCACCAGCACGCCCTTGCGCCGCGAGCGGACCGCGAGGTCGAGCAGGGTGTTGACAACCGTTTCGGCGGTCGGAGGCTGCACCGTCAGGCTGTTGTGCGCGACGCGAAAGGCGGCGCTGATGTCGGCCATGGGATAACTCAGGAACAGGGCCCCGAGCGTGCCGGACAGGACGATGGCGAGCCCGAGGCCGTTGATGAACAGCGCGGGATGATCGCCGAGGGCGAAGGTGGTCACGAAGACGGCGCCGCACAGGGCAACCGCCAGCCAGTTGAATGCGTTCATCATGGTGCGCTCTCCGCGGGCCTGAGGACATCGCGGGTGATGATGATCTCGACGCGACGGTTTCTGGCCCGCTGCTCCTCGTCGAGGTTGGGCACCGCCGGCTGGTATTGCGAGCGGCCCAGCACCGTGAAACGCGCCGGGTCGATCGCGCCCTGCGCGATCAGGTGCCTGGCAACGCGCGTGGCCCGGGTGACGGACAGCTCCCAATTGCTGGGGAAGAGATCGGTGCTGATCGGGTGATCATCCGTGTGCCCGATTACCTGCACCTGGTAGGGCACCTGG
>JBFKOE010000058.1:0-10243 GCA_041629015.1 Gammaproteobacteria bacterium | reverse complement strand
GGGACGTCATCATCGCGGTCAACGATCGGCCAGTGAAGAACGGCGCCGACCTGCGCAACAACGTCGGCCTGCTGCGGGTCGGCGACAAGGTGGAGCTCACCATCCTGCGCGACGGCAAGCGCCGCTCCATCAAGGCCCGCGTGGCACCTCCCGAGCTCGCGCAGCTCAACGGCGAAAAGGTTCACCCGCGCCTGGGCGGGGCCGTTCTCGCCGAAAGCAGCGAGGACAAGGACCAGGGCGTGCTGATCCAGGAAGTGGCCGGCGGCAGCCCCGCTTACGTCGCCGGGCTGCGCAGGGGCGACCTGATCGTCATGCTCAACCGCAAACGGGTGCGGAACCTCAAGGAATTGAGCGCTGCGGCCGACCCGAGCGCCGCGCTGCTGATGAACCTGCAGCGCGGCAACAGCGGATTCTTCTTGCTGCTGCAATAGTCCTGGGCACGGGTGCCGGTGCGGGCTGCTCAACCCGCGCCGGCGCCCCTCCAATCAGGATTCCTCCCGCATCGGATCGGGAAAGTACGCGTCGGGAACCAGCGCGGGACAATCCATGCGCGACATTGCCAATCGGTTCACAGGTGCGCTGAGAACTGGGCCTCGGCGACCTGACCGGGGCGGGCGCATGCTGAAGTCCGGGAGATTGCGCCCGCCGGGGACACCCGCAGGGATCAACCGGCAGGCGAGGAGGATACCCGCCATGTTACGCATAATCGCGGTTGGCCTTGCCGGGGTGTTCGGACTGAACGAGCTCGCGCCCGAGTTCGCCGCCTGGGGCCTGCGCGGCGAACCCGCCGACTATCTGGTCGCGGTGCTGGTTGCGGCGCTGTCTGTGCCCGTCGTCAAGCGCTGGTTCAACTAAATCCCTGTTGAGATCTGGGTTCCGCTCGGACGAGGCGCCGCTGCGCCCCGCCCGGCTAGGGCCCGTTCGTTCGACCCCCGCTCTCGCCGATCGGTCGTCGTGGACCGCGGCCGCAACCTACCGGGATCGTCCCGCCAGGCCTCACACCATCCCGGCCCGACTGCCGTGACCACTGCCGGCGCCATTTTGCGCGACCCGAAGATTGCGCGCACCCCCGGGCACCAAATAAACTTCGCTTATGCGAAATTAGTGATCTGTTATGGATGATTCGCTCATCCGAGGAGACTCAATGCCCGACACCGAGAAACCGGGAAAGATCGTAATCGAGGGGGTCACGCAGGAAGGCGAGACCTTTCGGCCCAGCGACTGGGCCGAGCGCATGAGCGGCAATCTGGGCACGTTCCAGGGCCGGCGCATTCAGTACTCGCCCTTCCTCAAGCCCGCGGTGAAGAACGGCATCAAGTGCGTGGTCCTGGATCGCTCGCTGAAGGACAAGGACCCCGAGCAATACCGGCAGATCATGGAGTTCGCCGAGCGCAACAAGCTGCGCTTCTGCGACGAGATCCCGGGCGACGAGGAGCCCGAGGAAACAGGCGAGCAGGTCGCCGCCCCCGAATCCTCGTAGCGTCCGCCATCCGCCGCTCGCGCGGGTCGCGGCCCTCGACGCCTTGTGGCGCGGCGGCCGCGGCCCTCAGGACTTCGCGACCGGCACCATGAAAAGCGGGATGTCGCTGATCTGGGTGAGGTGGCGCGCGGTCGACCCGATCAGAAAGGCCTCGAGCGGGCTGCGGGCGTGCGAGCCGAGCACGATCAGCTCGGCCTTGCGCGCCCGGGCCTCTCGCAGAATTGCCGCGGCCACCGACGGCGAGCCGTCCACGACGACGGCGTCCGCGATCAGCTCGGCGGCCCGCGCGGTCTCGCCCAGTTCCTCCTGGCAGGCCCGGTCGAGCCGCTCGCGCAGCACGGCCCGCGTCTTGGCGAAGCCGTCCTTGCGCGCCTGATCGGCTACCTCCTTGGGCACATAGGTCTCGACCACGGCCGCGGCCGAAGGGCCGAGCGGCTCCATCGCGTGGACCACCACGAGCTTGGCGCCAAACTTCTCCGCAACGGCGATCGCATGGCGAAAGATCGGCCGCGCGCCCGCGCCCAAATCGGTGCAGTAAATCACGGTTTTGATTTCGGGAATCAAGGCTTCACTCCTCGCATGGGGCGCGGGCCGGGCGCAGGCGCGGCCGCAACTCGCCGCTCGCTCGCCTCGCCGCGCCCGCGGCAATCCCGCAGACCGGGCGCGTCCATGCTAACCCAAGCCCTGCGGTGCGTCGACGAGCCCCGGCAGGTACAGCGACAGCGCCGGGACGTAGGTAACCAGAATCAGAAACACCAGCAGCAGCCCCAGCCACGGGGCGATCGCCTGGAACACCCAGCCGAGGCTGTTGCCGGTGATGCCGGAGGTGACGAAGAGATTGAGCCCCACTGGCGGCGTGACCAATCCGACCTGTAGATTGACCACCAGGATGATCCCCAGGTGGACGGGGTCGATCTGCAGCGCCGCGGCAGCCGGCAGCAGGATCGGCGCCGCGATCAGGATAACCGCCGAGGGATCCAACGAGGCGCCCGCAAGCAGCAGGAGCAGGTTGACAACGGCCAGGAACAGCCAGGCGGGCACCTCCCAACGCACGACCAAGTCCGCCAGGGCGCGCGGAATACCCTCGCTGGTCACGACCTCGGTGAACAGCATCGCACCGGCGAAGAGGAAGAGCAGCATCACCGTCAGCTTGGTGGACTCCAGGATCACCTGGCGGACTTCACGGTCGCCGAGGCAGAGCAACAACGCCGATCCCGTGCGCAGCGCGTTGCGCGCCCAGGCCCGGGAGAGGGTCTCCTCAGCTTCGCGCCAGGGCATCCCCTTCAGCGGACCGATGGCGCGATAACCACAGCAGGCGATCAGGAACGCGCACAGCGCCGAGATGGCCGCCGCGTCGACGGCGTCCGCGACGCCGGCCACGATGACCCCGAGAACCGCGGCGATCAGCAGCACCGGGGCCAACGCTGCCAGAGCCGCCCGCCGCAGTTCGCCGCGAGCGGCCCTTGGGCGGCGAGCGACGCCCCGCAGCCGCGCGACGACGTTTACGCAAAGCATGAGCAGCGCCGCCAGCAGCAGTCCCGGAAGCAAGGCAGCGATAAACAACTGCGCGGCGGATTCCCCCGTCGCGGCGGCATAGAAGAGCAGCGCGATCGAGGGCGGCAGCAGGATGCCGAGCGTGGCCGCGCTGGCGGAAACTCCGGCGCTGAACCGCTCCGGGTAACCATCCCGCAGCATCACGCCGATCGCCGCCCCACCCACCGCGGCCGCCGCCGCGGGCGCCGAGGCCGAGAGGGCTGCGAACAGCAGGCACCCCATCACGGAGGCCATCGCCAGGCCGCCGTGCAGATGGCCGAGCAGGTAACCGGCAAAGCGCAGCAGACGCGTGGCGACTCCGCCCGCGGCGAGAAACGCCGCGGAGAGGATGAACAGCGGGATCGCCAGCAGCACCTCGCGATCGACCAGGGACTCGAACAGGATCGCCGGCGCCCGGGCGAGCGCCACGTCGGAGGACAGCAGCAGGGTGGCGAGGGCCGAGAGTCCGAGCGCGATCGCCACCGGCATGCCGATGAAGAGGAACGCGACGGCCATGCCGATGAGCGCGAGGGCGGTCATCGCCGCGGCTCGCGTTCGCCGAGTTGCTCGATGAGGTACAGGCTCTCGGTCGCCTCGTCGGCGAAGCGCAGCCCCGCGGCCCCCCGCAGGACGAATGCGCCGGCGAGGACCAGCAGGCGCCAGACCAGCAGGGCGAAGCCGGCGAGCAGCACCGAGCGCGCGATCCACACCGGCACCTCCGGGTGCCCGACCTCGATCCTGAGCACCTCGCGGGCGTAATCCTCCGAAACCAGCCCGAGCAGGGAATCCGGAACGTGCACGCCTCTGAGCGCGGCCCCGGACTGGTGCAGCGTCGCGACGTGCTGCCACGCCCCCCAGGCCATTAGGGCGCAGAAACCCAGGCACAGCAGGATCGCGACCATGCCCAGCGGGCGGCGCACCAGGCGGGGCATCGAGCGCGCACCCGCGTCGACGCCGATGTGCGCTCCGATCCGGATTCCGTATGAAGCCCCGAAGAGCGCGACCCACGCCATCAGATGCAGCGCCAGCGCGCGCCCGCCGGCGACCCCGGAGCCGGTAACGAGGCGCGATGCGGCATCCGCAAGCGCGACCAGGACCAGCAAGACCAGGAGGAGCGACAAGGCGCCCTCCTCGAACCTGCCCGCCATCCTCGACAGTCTGCTCACCAGAGCACCCGTCGGCCGACATCGGCGAGACGCGCCGCGCGCGGCGAGAACGCATCCGTCCCGTGGGCTGCCTCTTGATCTCTCACGTGAAATCGCTGCGCGCGATGCCGTACTTCTTCATCTTGTCGTACAGCGTCTTGCGCGGGAGCCCCAGGGCCTCGTAGGTGCTTTTGATGTGTCCCTGGCGGACCTCCAGTTCCTGCTCGATCAGCATCTTCTCGAACAGCCCGACCCGCTCGGGCAGCGTGAGGCCAACCTCGGCCGAGGCCTTGCTCGCGAGCTCGTGGCAACCCAGCGCATATCGCTCGGCGAGGTTCTGCAGCTCGCGCACATTGCCGGGCCACGGCCGCGCCATCAGGTCGCCCGCCAGATCGGGGGGCAGCACCGGGGCCTGGAGTCCATTGCGCGCGCAGGCCGCCAGCAGGAAATGCTCGAACAGCAAGGGCGCATCCTCGATGCGCTCCTCGAGGCGCGGGACGCGAATCTGCACCACGTCGAGCCGGTAGAACAAGTCTTCGCGAAACTCTCCGCGCTTCACCAGATCCCGCAGGTCGACCTTGGTGGCCGCGAAGACCCGCACGTCGAGCGCGACGCTCTCGTTGGAACCCAGGCGCTCTAGCACCCGCTCCTGCAGCACGCGCAGCAGGCGCACCTGCAGACCGAGCGGCATGCTCTCGACCTCGTCGAGAAAGATCGTGCCACCATCCGCGTACTCGAAGCGCCCGATGCGCCGCTTGTGGGCATTGGTGAACGCACCGGCCTCGTGGCCGAACAGCTCGCTCTCGATCAGCGCCTCCGGCATCGCGCCGCAATTGACGGCGACGAAACGCTTCTCGCGCCTGGCGCTTTGCCGGTGCAGGCTGCGTGCGACAAGTTCCTTGCCGGTACCGGTTTCGCCAACGATCAATACGTCGGCATCGGTGCCAGCGACGGTGGCGATCACCTTGCGCAGGCGCTCGATGGCCTCCGACTTGCCCAGGATGCTCGGCGCGTCCCTCCCGGCGGCACCCAGCTCGGAGCGCAGCACGCGATTCTCCATCAGCAGCCGGCGCTTCTCCAGCGCGCGCTGCACGACGTCGATGAGCAGCTCCGCCCGATAGGGCTTCTCGATGAAATCGTAGGCGCCGTCGCGGATCGCCTGCACCGCCATGGCGATATCACCGTGACCGGTGACCAGCACCACCGGCAGGTCGGGATCGCGCTCGCGCACCTTGGCCAAGAGCTCGAAACCGTCCATGCGCGGCATCTTCACATCGCTGACCACCACGCCTGGCCACTCGGCGCCGAGGTGGCGCAGTGCCTGCTCCGCGCCCTCGCAGGCGACCACCGCGAGATCCGCCAACTCCAGGGTCTGGCGGCCGGCGCTCAGCACGTGCGGCTCGTCATCCACCAACAGGACCCGCCCCTGGCTCACGCCGTGCCCTCGCGCGCGGTGGCCGCGCCGTGGCCCGTTTCCGCCAGCGGCAGCTCGATGGTGAACTCGCAGCCGCCGCCGAGGGGATTTCGCGCCCGAATGGTGCCCCCGAATTCCCGCACGATGCCCATCGAGATCGAAAGACCCAGGCCAAGGCCCTCGTTGACGTCCTTGGTCGTGAAGAACGGGTCAAAGACGTTGGGCAGCTGCTCGGGCGCGATCCCGCTGCCGGAATCGCGGACACGCAGCACGCCACGCCCACCCTTGCGCTCGATGCGGATGCGGATGATGCGCTGCTCGCTCGCCGCCAAGGCGTCCATGGCGTTCTTCAGGATATTCAGCGCCACCTGCTCCAATCGCAGCGCATCGCCCAATACCCACACCTCCCCGGCGGCGGGCTTTTCGCGCTGGATCTGGAAGCGCTCGAGCTTGGTGTGCGAGGACAGCAGCTGCAGCGCCCTGTCGATCACTTCGCCGAGCGCGACGGGCACCGCCCGGCCGCTGCTCTTGCGGGCAAAGGACTTCAGGTGAGCCGTGATCTGGGCCATGCGATCGGTGAGCTCGAGGATATGGCCGAGATTGCTCACCGCGTCCTCGGGCCGCTGGCGCTCGAGCAGCACCCGGGCGTTGTCGGTATAGGCGCGGATCGCTGCCAGCGGTTGATTAAGCTCGTGGGTGATCCCCGCCGACATCTGCCCGATGGCGGCAAGCTTTCCCGCCTGCACGAGCTCGTCCTGGGCCTGGCGCAGGATCTCCTCGGCCCGGCGCCGCTCGGCGATCTCCTCCTGCAGGCGGCGATTCGCCTCGGTGAGATCGCTGGTGCGCAGGCGCACGCGCTCCTCGAGCTCGCCGTGGGCGCGGCGCAAGGCCTCCTCGGCCCGCTTGCGCTCGGTGAGATCATGAATGGTGACCAGGAACCTGCCCACGCCCTTCAGTTCCATGTGGCTGACCGCCAGCTCCACCGGAAAGCGCGAGCCGCCCGCGTGCAGCGCCTCGCACTCCAGCGGATCGCGCAGTTGCTCCGGCGCGCGGCGCGCGCGCTGCAGCCACGCATCGAACTCGCCGCGGCACTCCGGCACGAGAAGCTCTCGAAACGGGGTGCCGGTTACCCGCTCGGAATCCGTGCCGAAGAGGTCCTGCGCGGTCGGATTGATAAATGCCACCGAACCATCGGCTGCGGTGGTGACCAGGCCGGCCCGAGTGTTACGAATCAGCGAGCGCGTGTTGGCTTCGCTTTCCTCCGACGCCTCGCGCGCGCGCCGCTGAAATTCAATCCGCTCGAGCAGTATGACGCGGCGTTGGTAGACAAAGCCGAGCGCGAACACGAACACCGCCATAAGCACGCCCACCAGAACAACCTGAGTGATCACCTGGCTGCGCACCGGCTGGATGTCGGTCAACAGGTGTACGATCCAGCCCGCATACGGGACCTGCGTGGTCTGCACCAGATAGGTGACGGCCCGATCGACGCCATCGGGCTTGGGCTCCGAAGCACCCGGCTCCTGGATCGTCATCAACCGCGTGCCCCGGGCGCGATACTCTTCGTGGAGAATGCGCAGCGGTCGCAGCTCGCCGTCGCCATACTGCCGGCTGGCGCGGAGCTGGGCGTGCGCCTCCTGGTCAAGTGGCCGCAGGGTCCTGAACACCCACTGCGGACTGGTGGAAAGAAAGATCACGCCCGGCGCATCGGTGACGATGACCTTGGCGGGCTCGTGCGCGAGCAGCTCCTCGAGACGCTCGGCGGCGACCTTGACCGCCGCCACGCCGACGATCTCCCCGTGGTGCGAAATGGGATAGGAGAAGTAATAACCACGCCGCTGGGATGTCGTGCCGAGCGCGTGGTAGCGTCCGGCCTGCCCATCCAGCGCCTGCTGGAAATAGGGTCGAAACGCGAAACGCTCGCCGACGAAGGGGCTCGGGCTGTTCCAGTTGCTGGCCGCCAGGGTGAGCCCGGTGCGATCCATTACGTAGGTGTCGGATGCGCCCGCGATGTCGTTGAAGCGCTCGAGAAAGCGGCTCACCCGCGCGCTGCGTCCTTGCCGGTCACCGTCGCGCACCAGCTGCACCACCTCGGCCTCCTCGGCGAGGATCCGCGGCAGGACCTCGAACTTCTGCAGCTCCCCCTGCAGGCTGAAGCGGTAAAGATCCAGCTTGGCCGCGCCGCGCTCGCGCAGGTCCCGAAACGCCGCGTCCTGCGCGCTGGCGCCCACCCACCACAAGGTGAGCGGGAACACCACCAGCAGCAGTACCGCGGCGATCCAGCGCAGCGGCAGCGAGGCAGGCGTCATCGAGCCCTATCCGCCGCGGCCGATCCGCCCCCGGGGGGGTGCGACGCTCACGAGACCGCGGCGTCGGCAACCGCGAGCGCGCTGAGATTCACGGTTCCGCGGCTGGTCACCGCCCGGTTGAGGATGTGCACCGACTGCGCCATGCCGAGGAGGATCGGCCCGACCGATACGCCGTTGGCCAGCACCTTGAGGGCGTTGAAGGTGATGTTCGCCGAATCGATGTTCGGCATCACCAGCAGGTTGGCGACGCCGCTCAGGTGCGACTTCGGAAACACGCGCTGGCGCACCTTCTCGGAGAGCGCCGCATCGGTCTGCATCTCACCTTCCACCTCGAGCTCCGGGTCCAGCTGCTCGAGGCGCTCGCGCACCAAACGCAGGCGCCGCGCCGACTCGTTGTCCACGCTTCCAAAATTCGAATGCGAGACTAGCGCCACCTTGGGCTGGATGCCGAATCGTCTAACCTCGGCGGCCGCGAGCTGCGTAATCTCCACCAGCTGCTCGACATCGGGCTCGTAACTGATGTAGGTGTCAGTGATGAAATACGTCCCCTTGTCCAGAATCAGCATTTGCATCGCCGCGGGACAGCGCACCCCTTCCCGCGTGCCGACGATATCCAATACGTGCTTGAAGTGATCATAGAAGGTGCCGTTGGGGCCAGCGATCATCGCGTCCGCCTCACCCGCCCGCAGCAACATCGCCGCCAGTGCCGTCGGAGTGGTGCGCAGGACGATCTCCGCGTCCGTGGGCCACACACCGCGCCTACCCATCAGGTCATGGTAGACCTCGGCGAGCGGGGCGTAGCCGGCGTACTCGACCGGGTCAATGAGCTCGAAATGCTCGCCGGCCTTGATGCGCAGGCCGAGACTCGATATCCGCTGCTGCACGATCTCGGCTCGCCCGATGAGCAGCGGCGGCACGGCCTTCTCCTGGATCAGCGTCTGCACCGCGCGCAGCACCCGCTCGTCCTCGCCACCCGAATAGATCAGTCGCTTCGGGTTCTCGCGGATGACATTGAACACGCCCTTCATCGCCGTCCCGGTGCGGAACACATAGCGCGAGAGCTGCTCGCGGTAGGCGTCCATGTCCTCGATCGGGCGCGTCGCCACCCCGCTGTCCATGGCCGCCTGCGCGACCGCCGGCGGAATGGCCGTGATCAGGCGCGGATCGAGCGGCTTGGGGATGATGTAGTCCGGCCCGAAGGTAAGGCTCTGACCCAGGTAGGCGTCGGCCACGATGTCTGAGACCTCCGCCATCGCCAGGTCGGCGATGGCGTGCACGCAGGCGACCTTCATCGCCTCGTTGATGGTCGTCGCCCCGACGTCCAGCGCGCCGCGGAAGATGAACGGAAAGCAGAGCACGTTGTTGATCTGGTTCGGGTAGTCCGAGCGGCCCGTGGCCATCACCGCGTCGTCGCGCACCTCGTGAACATCCTCGGGCATGATCTCGGGCACGGGGTTGGCAAGAGCGAAGATCAGCGGCTTCGGCGCCATGCGCGCGACCTGCTCCTTCTTCAGGACCCGCGGCGCCGATAGCCCGAGAAAGATGTCCGCCCCCTCAATGACGTCATCGAGGGTGCGCGCCGAGGTCTCGATGGCGTAGCGGGCCTTGTAGGGGTCCATGTGCTCGGTGCGCCCGACGTGGACCACGCCGGCGATGTCGGTCACCACGATGTTTTTCGGGTTCAGGCCCAGGGCGACGAGTAGGTCGAGGCAGGCGAGCGCCGCCGCCCCGGCGCCCGAGGCCACCAGGCGGACCTCGCCGATGTCCTTGCCCAGCAGCCGCAGGCCGTTGAGCACCCCTGCCGCGGTGCAGATGGCCGTGCCGTGCTGGTCGTCGTGGAAGACGGGTATCTTCATGCGCTTCCGCAGGGCCTGCTCCACCACGAAACATTCGGGTGCCTTGATGTCCTCGAGGTTGATGGCACCGAACGTGGGCTCGAGCCCGGCGATGATGTCGATCAGCTTCTCGGGGTTGCGCTCCTCGATCTCGATGTCGAAGACGTCGATGCCCGCGAACTGCTTGAAGAGAACGGCCTTGCCCTCCATGACCGGCTTGGACGCGAGCGCACCGATCGCGCCCAGGCCCAGCACCGCGGTGCCGTTGGTGATCACGCCGACCAGGTTTGCACGCACTGTGTAGTCCGCGACCCGGGCTGCCTCGGCCGAGATCTCCTCGCAGGCGGCCGCCACGCCCGGCGAGTAGGCTAGGGCCAGGTCGCGCTGGTTGGCCAGCGGCTTGGTGGCGATGACGGCCAGCTTTCCGGGCTTGGGATAGCGGTGGTAGTGGAGCGAATTCTCTTTGAGATCTTGCGGCATGATGTCCTCGTCCTGCGGTGAATGGCTGGGAACTGCGGAAACGCGGG
>JBFKOE010000057.1:0-10295 GCA_041629015.1 Gammaproteobacteria bacterium | reverse complement strand
CGTCCTCTCCGACAAGGGGGCCTCGACCGCCGCGGCCGCCTTCCTGGCCGAGCAGGAGAACGCCTCGGACCGCATCGGCGGCGTGAGCCTGGAGGACAAGGACGACCTGCTGCGCACGGTGCTGCTCGATCTGTCGCAGTCGGCGACCATCGAGGACAGCCTGGAGGTGGCAGGCGACGTGCACTCGGCGCTGCGGCGCGTGGGGCGCATGCACGCGCGCAGCGTCCAGCAGGCCGGGTTCGTGGTCCTGAAGTCGCCGGACGTGCCCTCGATCCTGGTCGAGACCGGTTTCATCACCAACCCCGCCGAGGAGCGCAATCTGCGCGACCCGGCGCACCAGAGCCGCGTCGCCCAGGCGATCATGGATGGCGTGCGCGCCTACTTCCGGCGCAAGCCGCCGCCGGGCACGCTGCTCGCGAGCACCCAGCACATCATCCGCAAGGGCGACACCCTGAGCGGCATCGCGCGCCGCTACAGCGTGCCGCTCCAGCGCCTGCGTGAGGCCAACGGCCTCGACACCGACAGGCTCTCGGTCGGCGCCGTCCTGCGCATTCCGAACCAGGTGCTGACCCTCGCCAACTAGCGTCGGTACAATGGGCCCCCCGCCGGCCCGGTACCGACGCGCATGCGCATCCGCACCCTCTCTGCCCAGCTGGTCAACCAGATCGCGGCCGGCGAGGTCATCGAGCGCCCGGCCTCGGTCGTCAAGGAGCTGCTGGAGAACAGCCTCGATGCGGGCAGCCGCGCGATCGAGGTGGAGATCGAGCGCGGCGGCGTCGGGCGCATCCACATCGCCGACGACGGCTGCGGGATCCACCGCGACGATCTGGCGCTGGCGCTCGCCGCCCATGCCACCAGCAAGATCGCCAGCATCGAGGAGCTCGAGCAGGTCGCGAGCCTGGGTTTTCGCGGCGAGGCCCTGGCGAGCATCGCCTCGGTGGCGCGAGTGCGGTTGGTGACGCGCGCGGCCGGGGAGGAGCTGGCCTGGGAGATCGTCGCCGAGGCGGGCACCGCGCCCTCGGCCCCGCGCCCGGCCGCCCGCCGGGCCGGCACCTCGGTGGAGGTGAGCGACCTTTTCTTCGCTACCCCGGCCAGGCGCAAGTTCCTGCGCACCGACAAGACCGAGTTCGGCCACATTGACACCGTGGTCCGGCGCCTGGTGCTGGCGCGCGCGGAGGTCGGGTTCACGCTGCGCAACGACGCCCGCGCCGTCTTCGCGGTGCCGGCGGCGAACGACGAGGACGCCCGCGCGCGGCGCGTCGCGACGCTGTGCGGGCAGGCGTTCCTGGATTCGGCGATCGCGATCGAGGAGTCGGGCGCGGCGCTTCGCCTGCGCGGCTGGGCCGCGCTGCCGACCGCGGCCAGGACCCGGGCCGACCTGCAGTATTTCTTCGTCAACGGCCGCGCGGTGCGCGACCGGGTGATCACCCACGCCATCCGCCAGGCCTACACGGACCTGCTCCACCACGCCCACCACCCGGCCTACGTGCTCCACCTTGAGCTCGACCCGGCAACGGTGGACGTCAATGTGCACCCGGCCAAGCACGAGGTGCGCTTTCGCCAGTCGCAGGTGGTGCACGGCTTCATCGCCCAGACGCTGGGACGGGCGCTGGCCGGCGCCAGGGCCGGAAGCGGGCCGGCGGGCCCGACGCGCGCGGCGGCCGGCCGGCTCTTCGGCGTGGCCGCCCCGGCCGGCGCACAGCGCCCGATCCCGCTCGCGGTCCGCGAGCAGGCCGCCGCCTACGCGGCGCTGGCCGAGGAGCCCGCAGGCGCGGTGCACGAGGACGCGAGCGAGACGCCGCCGCTAGGCTACGCGCTGGCGCAGCTGCACGGCGCCTATGTGCTGGCGCAGAACGAGGAGGGGCTGGTCGTGGTGGACATGCACGCGGCCCACGAGCGCATCACCTACGAGCGGCTCAAGCGTGCCTTCGGCGGCGAGGGCGTGCGCGCCCAGCCCTTGCTGGTGCCGGTGACGGTCGCGGTCGGGCGCCAGCAGGCGGATCTCGCCGAGGAACGGGCCGATACGCTGCGGTCGCTGGGCCTCGAGGTCGATCGCCTCGGCGAAGACCGGCTGGTGGTGCGGCAGGTCCCGGCAATGCTCGCGCGCGCGGACGCCGCGCGGCTGCTCACCGACGTGCTCGAGGACCTGGAGCGCTGCGGCGCGGGCGCGATCGTCGAGGAACGCGGCAACGAGCTTCTGGCCACCATGGCCTGCCACGGCTCGGTGCGCGCCAACCGGCGCCTTACCCTGGAGGAGATGAACGCCCTGCTCAGGGACATGGAGCGCACTGAGCGCAGCGGGCAGTGCAACCACGGGCGCCCGACCTGGATGCCGCTCAGCCTGGGCGAGCTGGACCGGCTGTTCCAGCGCGGCCGATGAGTCGGGCCGCGCCGCCCGGCGGTGCCGTGGTGTTCCTCATGGGTCCGACGGCCGCGGGCAAGACCGGGCTCGCCGTCGAGCTGGTGCGACGGCTGCCGTTCGAAATCATCAGCGTCGACTCGGCGCTGGTATATCGCGGCATGGACATCGGCACCGCAAAGCCGAGGCCGGAGATCCTGGCGCGTGCACCGCACCGCCTTATCGACATCCGCGACCCGGCCGAATCCTACTCCGCCGCCGAGTTCCGCCGCGACGCACGGCGCGAGATTCAGGCCGTGCTCGCCAGCGGACGCATCCCGCTGCTGGTCGGCGGGACCATGCTCTACTTCCAGGCCCTGCAGTCCGGCCTCTCGCGGCTGCCCGCCGCCGACCCGGAGGTGCGCGCGCGCCTCGAGGCGGAGGCGGCCGCGCGCGGCTGGGCGGCGTTGCACGGGCGCCTCGCGGCGATCGACCCGCAGGCCGCGGCGCGCATCCACCCAAACGACCCGCAGCGCATCCAGCGTGCGCTCGAGGTCTTCGAGCTCACCGGGACCCCGATCAGCGCCCTGCACGGACAGCGCGCGGGCGGCGAGCTCGATTGCCGGGTGGTGAAGATCGGCCTGGTGCCGGCGGAGCGCGAGCGCCTGCACGCGCGCATCGAGGCGCGCTTTGGGGAAATGCTCGAGGCCGGGCTGATCGAGGAGGTGCAGGCGCTGCGCGCGCGCGGCGATCTTGACCCCCGCATGTCCTCGATGCGCTGCGTGGGCTACCGCCAGGTGTGGGAGCACCTCGAGGGCCGATACGACCGAGAGACCCTGCTGCGGCACGGCTGCGCCGCCAGCCGCCAGCTCGCCAAGCGCCAGCTGACCTGGCTGCGCGCCGAGCGCGGGCTGCGGGCCCTGGACTGCTTCGGCGCGGATCTGGCGGCCGCGGCCGCGGGCGAGATCGAGGCCGCGCTCGGCACGACGGCCTAGCCGCTGGGGTGTCCGCTCCGCGGTTCGAGCACGGTCGCTATGCTACAATCGCCGCTTGCGCGCTTGCCTGCGGGCGCGCGGGGCGATCGGGTGGGGCCGAGTGTGGCCGATGCGGGATTGCCGCCTCAGGCAACAACAAAAATCTCAAGGAGAACAACGATGTCTAAAGGGCAGTCACTACAAGACCCTTTTCTTAACGCACTGCGTAAGGAACGTGTCCCGGTGTCGATCTACCTGGTGAACGGCATCAAGCTCCAGGGCCAGATCGAATCCTTTGACCAGTTCGTGGTCTTACTGAAGAACAGCGTCAGCCAGATGGTGTACAAGCATGCAATCTCCACCGTCGTGCCGGCGCGCAACATCCGTTTCCAAAGTGGTCAAGACGCTGAGTCCGGTAACGCCTGAAGCCAAATCGATCGCGGGGCGGCTCTTTGTTTGAGCGTCCCCGCAGCGGCGAACGCGCCGTTCTGGTCAACGTGGGGGTCCGTCAAGCTCCACAGGCGGGAGACCTCAGCGAGTTTCGCGAGCTGGCCCGCTCGGCCGGGGTCGAGGAAGTTGCCCTGGTGGGAGCCACCGTGCCGGTCCCGGAGCCACGGTTCTTCGTCGGCACCGGCAAGGCCGAGGAGATCCGGGCGCGGGTCGCGGAGCTGGGCGGCGAGGTGGTGCTGTTCAACAATCCCCTGAGCCCGGCCCAGGAGCGCAACCTCGAGCGCCTCATCCAGTGCCGCGTGCTGGATCGCACCGGGCTGATCCTGGACATCTTCGCCCAGCGCGCGCGCTCCTTCGAGGGCAAGCTCCAGGTCGAGCTGGCGCAGCTGCCCCACCTCTCCTCCCGCCTGGTGCGCGGCTGGACCCACCTGGAGCGGCAGAAGGGCGGCATCGGCCTGCGCGGCCCGGGTGAGACGCAGCTGGAGTCGGACCGGCGCCTGATCGGGCGGCGCATTCGCCTGCTCGGCGAGCGGCTCGAAAAGGTCCGCCGCCAGCGCGACCAGGGGCGGCGCGCGCGGCGCAAGGCCGAACTCCCCACCGTGTCGCTGGTCGGCTACACCAACGCCGGCAAGTCGACGCTGTTCAACCGCCTGACCGGCGCCGAGACGCTGGCCGAGAATCGGCTGTTCGCTACCCTGGACCCGACGCTGCGGCGCCTGGCGCTGCCCGACGGCGCGGAGGCGATCCTGGCCGACACCGTCGGCTTTATCCGCGATCTGCCGCACGACCTGGTGGCGGCCTTCCGCTCGACGCTGGAGGAGACCGCGCAGGCCTCGCTGTTGCTGCAGGTGGTGGACGCGGGCGACGAGGACCGCGACGCGCACATGGGCGAGGTGGACGCGGTGCTGGGTGACATCGGCGCGGGCGAGGTGCCGCAGATCCAGGTGATGAACAAGATCGATCTGCTGCCCGACTTCGCGCCCCGCGTTGACCGCGACGCCGAGGGGCGGGTGCGCCGCGTCTGGGTGTCGGCGGCGAGCGGCGCGGGCCTGGAGTCGCTGCGCGCGGCGCTCGCCGAGCGGCTGAGCGCGGGCCGGGTGCGGCGCATTGTGCGCGTGCCGGCCTCCGCGGGGCGGCTGCGGGCGCGGATCTTCGAACTCGGGTTCGTCGAGCACGAGTCGGTCGATGCGCACGGTGACTGGAAGCTCGAGGTGCAGCTGGCGCGCAGCGATCTCGACTACCTGCTGCGGCGCGAGGGGCTCGCCGAGCAGTGGGTGAGCGAACAAGCGAATCCGGCGCAGGCGCAGCCGCGGGAGCTGCCTAGCGCTGTGGGCGACCCGGTTGCTGGGACCCAGCCTGGCCCATACAATCGGCGCTTTGCCTGAAGGGCCCGGCGCGGCCTTTCGCGAGACTGGAGCAACTCATGGCTTGGAACGAACCCGGTAACGGCGGCAAGGACCCGTGGGGTGGCGGAGGCGGTGGCGGCAAGGGACCGCCGGACCTCGAGGAGGTCGTTCGCAACCTGCAGAACAAGCTGGGGGGTATGTTCGGCGGCGGGCGCGCTCGCGGCGGCGGGCCGCGTAGCGGCGGTGGCGGCGGCGGAGGCAGCGGGCCCTTCGGGCGGCTCGGGCGCGGCGGCATCGGGGTGCTGCTGCTGGTCGCGCTGGCCGGCTGGCTGTTGTCGGGCTTCTACAAGATCGAGGAAGGCACGCAGGGCGTGGAGCTTCGCTTCGGCAAGTACACCACCACCACCAGCTCCGGCCTGCACTGGCACATGCCGTTCCCGATCGAGACCGTGGAGGTGGTCGACGTGCTGCAGGTGCGAAGCGAAGAGGTTGGCTACCGCTCGGGAATCGGGGGTCGTGCGCCCGCCACGGTTCCGCGCGAGTCGCTGATGCTCACCGAGGATGAGAACATCGTCGACATTCGCCTCGCGGTGCAGTACCGGATCGCGGATCCCAAGGATTACCTCTTCAACGTTCTCGACCCCGGCGAGACGCTGAAGCAGGCGACCGAGAGCGCGCTGCGCGAGGTGATCGGCAAGAGCAAGATGGACTTCGTGCTCACCGAGGGCCGCGGCGAGGTGGTGGCACGCACCGAGGTGCTGCTGCAGACCATCCTCGACCAGTACCGCACCGGGCTGGTGGTGAGCAAGGTGAACCTGCAGGACGCGCAGCCGCCCGAGGAGGTGCAGGCGGCCTTCGCCGACGCGATCAAGGCGCGCGAGGACGAGCAGCGGCTCAAGAACGAGGCCGAGGCCTACTCCAACGAGGTTATCCCCAAGGCACGCGGTGCGGCGGCGCGCCAGCTGGAGGAGGCCAACGCCTACAAGGAGCAGGTCATCGCGCAGGCTCAGGGTGAGGCCTCGCGCTTCTCGCAGCTGCTGGTCGAGTACGAGAAGGCGCCGCTGGTGACGCGCGATCGCCTCTACCTGGAGGCGATCGAGGCCGTGCTGGCGCAGTCGAACAAGGTCGTGCTGGACGCCAAGAGCAGCAACAGCCTGATGTACCTGCCGCTCGATCGGCTGATGTCGGGGGAGATGAGGCGCGGCGTGGGCGGCAGTCCGCTCGCTGACGGTAGCGAGCAGAACCCGACGGTCGCCGACGAGGACCGGCGCCTGCGCGACACGCAACGCATTCGGAGGGCGCGCTGATGAACGGCTTCAAGACCCTTGGAATCGCCGGCCTGGTTCTGGCGCTCGGCGTCGCGTGGTTCGCGACCTTCTTCGTCGATGAGCGCGAGCGGGCGATCCTGTTCCAGTTCGGCGAGATCGTGCGCACCGACTACGATCCGGGCCTGCACTTCAAGATCCCGTTCGTCCAGCAGGTGCGCAAGTTTGATGCGCGCATCCAGTCACTCGACGTGCAACCCGAACGCTTCCTGACCGTCGAGAAGAAGAACGTGATCGTCGATACCTTCGTCAAGTGGCGTATCAAAGACGTCAGCAGCTACTTCACCTCGGTCGCGGGTGATCCGGCCCGTGCCGGCGTGCGCCTCGATCAGTTCGTCAAGGACGGGCTGCGCGGCGAGTTCGGCAAGCGCACGATCAACGAGGTGGTCTCGGGCGAGCGCACCAAGGTGATGTCGATCATCACCAACAACACCAGCATCGAGGCTCAGAAGTTAGGCATCGAGATTGTCGATGTACGCATCAAGCGCATCGATCTTCCCGCCGAGGTCAGCAATTCGGTGTACCGGCGCATGGAGGCGGAGCGCTCGCGTGTGGCGCGTGACTTTCGATCGCGAGGCGCCGAGGCGGCCGAGCGTATCCGCGCCGACGCCGACCGCCAGCGCTCGGTGATCATTGCCGAGGCCTATCGCGATGCCGAAACCTTGCGCGGCGAAGGCGATGCCAGGGCGGCGGAGATCTACGCGAGCGCTTACGGGCGCAACCGGGAGTTCTATACCTTCTACAAGAGCCTCAACTCCTATCGCACGATCTTCAACTCCGAGGGCGACGTGCTGGTGCTTGAGCCGGACTCGGACTTCTTCAGGTACTTCCGCGACATGGCCGGTCGCGCAACCAAACCCAAGTAGGCCTGCGCGGCGCGCCTGGAGCGCGCGCGTAACAACAGCAACCGGGTGTGCCCCGGTGAGCGCGCGAGCGCTTCGCCGGGAGGCCGCCCGGATTTTTTTGGGGGGAAACCGATGTGGCAGAATCTCGTTGACGCGGTTGCCCTGCTGTTGATCATCGAAGGCATCCTGCCGTTCGCCAGCCCCCAGTTCCTGCGCCGGGTACTGTTGCAGATGACCGAGCTCGACGACCACTCGCTGCGCGTGGCTGGACTGACCAGCATGCTGATCGGTCTCGGCATCCTGTACCTGATCTAGGCGCTGCGTACGCCCTGCCCATGGACGCGCGCGACCGTTGGCTGTTGCCGGAAGGCATCGAGGAGGTCCTGCCCGCCGAGGCTGCGCGGCTCGAGTCGCTGCGGCGCCGGCTGCTGGATCTGTTCGGGCGCTGGGGTTACGAGCTGGTCATCCCGCCGTTCATCGAGTACCTGGACTCGCTCCTCACGGCCGGTGGCCATGATCTGGAGCTGCAGACCTTCAAGCTGACCGATCAGCTGAGCGGGCGGCTGATGGGCGTGCGTGCGGACATGACGCCGCAGGTCGCGCGCATGGATGCGCATGCGCTGCGCCGCGAAGACCCGCTGCGCCTTTGCTACCTCGGCACCGTGTTGCGGGCAGTGCCGGAGGGCGTGGGCGGTTCGCGCAGCCCGTTGCAGATCGGCGCCGAGCTCTACGGCCACGCCGGCGTCGAGTCGGATGCGGAGGTGGTGAGCCTGATGCTCGCGATGCTCGCCGAGGCCGGGGTGCCCGAGGTGCATCTCGATCTCGGTCACGTCGGGGTGTTTCGCGGCCTGATGCATGATGCGGGACTGAGCGGCGAGCCGGAGGCGGCGCTGTTCGACATGCTTCAGCGCAAGGCGCGGCCGGAGCTGGAGCAGGCGCTGGCGGCGCTCGACATCGATGCCGAGGCGCGCCGGCGCATCGGGGCGCTGCTGGAGCTCAACGGCGCGGAGCCGACCCTCGCGCGGGCCCGCGAGCGCCTGGGCGGCGCGGGCGCCGAAGTCGGCGCCGCGCTCGATGAGCTCGGCCGCATCGCCGACCTGGTCAGGGCGCAGGCCGGTGCGATCCCGCTCTACTACGATCTTGCCGAGCTGCGCGGCTACCACTATCACACCGGCGTCGTGTTTGCCGCCTATGCGCCGGGCTGCGGCGGCGAGGTCGCGCGCGGGGGGCGCTACGACGACATCGGCAGGGTCTTCGGCCGAGCCAGGCCGGCGACCGGCTTCAGCGCCGACCTCAAGCAGCTGCTGCGCTTCGTGCCGGCGGGCGAGGGTGCGCGCCGGGGGATCTTCGCACCCGCCGCCGGTGACGCGCGGCTGCAGGCGCACATCGCCCGGCTGCGCGCGGCGGGCGAGCGGGTGGTACAGGCGCTGCCGGGACATGCGGGCGGCGCGGCCGAGTCGGGGTGCGACCGCGAGTTGCGCCGCGACGGGGATGGCTGGTCGGTTGGAGAGCTCGGCGCGGCGCGCTGAGGCGTACCCGCGCATCGGCCGGAATCGGGGGAGAGATCGGGCATGGGCAAGAACGTAGTCGTCATCGGCACCCAGTGGGGTGACGAGGGCAAGGGCAAGGTCGTAGACCTGCTCACCGACCGCGTGAGCGCGGTGGTGCGGTTCCAGGGCGGGCACAACGCCGGGCACACGCTGGTGATCGACGGCAAGAAGACCGTCCTGCATCTCATCCCCTCCGGCGTGTTGCGCGAGGGCGTGCAGTGCCTGATCGGCAACGGGGTGGTGGTGGCCCCGGCCGCGCTGATCGAGGAGATCGAGACTCTCGAGGGCCAGGGCATCCCGGCCCGCGAGCGCCTGCGCGTCAGCGCGGCCTGCCCGCTGATCATGCCCTACCACATCGCGCTCGACCGCGCCCGCGAGCTGGCGCGCGGCGCGAAGGCCATCGGCACGACGGGGCGCGGCATCGGGCCGGCCTACGAGGACAAGGTCGCCCGCCGCGGCCTGCGCCTCGGCGATCTCGCCGACCCGGCGCGCTTCGGCGAGAAGCTGCGCGAGAACCTGGACTATCACAACTTCGTGCTCGAGCACTTCCACAAGGTCGAGCCGCTGCAGGTCGAGCCGGTGCTCGAGGCCACGCTCGCCATGGGCGAGCAGATCGTGCCGCTGATCGTCGACGTCGCCGACCGGTTGCACCGGCTGCGCCGCGAGGGCGCGAACCTGCTCTTCGAGGGCGCGCAGGGCACGCTGCTCGACATCGACCTCGGCACCTATCCCTTCGTCACCTCGTCCAACACCACCGCCGGCGGTGCAGCGACCGGCAGCGGCGTCGGCCCGCGCGCGCTCGACTACGTGCTCGGCATCACCAAGGCCTACACCACGCGGGTGGGCGGCGGGCCGTTCCCGACCGAGCTCGACGATGCCGTCGGGCGGCACCTTGCCGAAAAGGGCAACGAGTTCGGCGCCACCACGGGGCGTCCGCGCCGCTGCGGCTGGCTGGATGCGGTGGCGCTGCGCCGCGCGATCGAGACCAACAGCGCCTCGGGCCTGTGCATCACCAAGCTCGACGTGCTCGACGGGCTGGAGACCATCCGCGTCTGTACCGCTTACCGGGTCGACGGCACGCTGGTCGACACTCCGCCGCTCGATGCCGAGGGCTACGCGCGCTGCGAGCCGGTCTACGAGGACTTGTCGGGCTGGGAGGGCAGCACCGCGCGCCTGACGCGCATCGAGGACATGCCGCAGGTGGCGCGGGACTATCTCAAGCGGGTCGAGGAGCTGGTCGGCGCGCCGGTGGACCTGATCTCCACGGGGCCGGATCGCAGCGAGACCATCCTGCTGCGGCATCCGTTCGACTGAGCGTACCCATGCGGGGCGATCACGTCGCGTGAAACCAGGTTCGCGAGGGGTAGCGAGCCGGGTCGGGCCCGAGAGGAGACGGCGGCATGAGGATCGAGCGTCACGATTGCGGCGAGCGCATGAGCCGCATCGTCGTGCACAACGACACCGTCT
>JBFKOE010000056.1:0-10506 GCA_041629015.1 Gammaproteobacteria bacterium | reverse complement strand
ATGCAGGAATCGATCCAGGCCGCCACCACGGTGGTGCGCAGCCGCTCCGGCTTGCTCGGGATCGATGCGGACTTCTATCAGAAATTCGACGTCCACGTCCACGTGCCCGAGGGGGCGACGCCCAAGGATGGCCCCAGCGCCGGGGTGGCGATGTGCACGGGCCTGGTTTCCGCGCTGACCAGAATCCCGGTGCGGGCGGACGTGGCGATGACGGGCGAGATCACGCTTCGGGGAGAGGTATTACCCATCGGCGGACTCAAGGAAAAGCTGCTCGCGGCGCATCGTGGTGGAATCGAGATCGTGCTGATTCCAAAGGAAAACGAGCGCGATCTGGCCGAGATTCCGAAGAACATCAAGAAGGATCTGGACATTCGTCCGGTGCAGTGGATCGACGAGGTCCTGGAGATCGCGCTGCAGCACATGCCGGAGGTGCAGGAAACCGACGCCGCGGGAGGAAAAACGGAGGAGCAGGACGCGGTCGGCAACCAGGAAAACGCACCCGAGGGCACACAGCTGCCGCGTGCTCACTGAGCGGGAAGCGGTTCCTTGACACCGCTGGTCCGGCGTCTGTATAAAGCCAGACCTAACGTTGCGGCGGGTAGCGCGAAACATCTGCGAATGCCGCGTCTTTATCGACCCAGCCATGGGCACAAACCCGAGAGGATGAAGGGGGAATAAACTCAATGAACAAGGCCGACTTGATTGACGTGATCGCGGAATCCGCGGACATCTCCAAAGCCGCCGCCACCCGGGCCCTGGATGCAGTTACCTCGGCGATCACCGGTGCCTTGCAGAAAGGCGACTCTGTATCGCTGGTCGGGTTCGGGACCTTCGTCGTCCGTGCCCGTGCCGCGCGCAGCGGCCGCAACCCCAAGACCGGGGCCATCATCAACATCGCCGCCTCCAATGTGCCCGCGTTCAAGGCTGGCAAAGCCCTGAAGGATGCCGTAAACTAGCGCGCCTTCGCGGGGGTGCTTAGCTCAGCTGGGAGAGCGTCGCCCTTACAAGGCGAATGTCGGGGGTTCAAGTCCCTCAGCACCCACCAGGTCGAAGCCGGAGTGGTAGTTCAGTTGGTTAGAATACCGGCCTGTCACGCCGGGGGTCGCGGGTTCGAGTCCCGTCCACTCCGCCAGTCCTAATCGATGAAGGGCGCCTGCGTTGCGGCGCCCTTTCCTGTTTGGGCACTGGCGCGATGCGCCCGCGGTGTTTCGGCGAGTGACCCCGACCGCGGGCCTGAGGCGACCTGCGCCAGATCTCACTTAGGTTCAAGCGATGCTTCAAGCCATACGTGACCGCGCCCAGGGCTGGCTTGCCTGGGTGATCGTCATCCTCATATCGATTCCCTTTGCTCTCTGGGGCGTGAACGAGTACATCGGACCGGATCCGGATCCGAGCGTCATTACGGTCGGCGAGCGCGAGATTGGGCAACGGGAATTCAGGCAGGCCTACTTCGATCACCGCCGTCGTCTCCAGGAGATCATGGGCAGTGATTTCCGACCCGAGCTGATCGACGAGGCGCAGTTGCGCGAGCAGGTCGTCAAGAACCTGGTCGAGAACGAGATAACGATGGCCGCGGCGCTCGATCAGGGCTACCGGGTGAGTGACGCGCAGCTCGCGTCGGTAATCCAGGCGCAGCCGTCCTTCCAGCGCGACGGCAGGTTTGACCGCGTGCTCTTCGAGCAGTACCTGCGAACCCAGGGACAAAGCGCCGAGACCTTCGCCCTGCGGCTGCGCGCCGCGCTGATGCGTGGGCAACTGGAAGCCGGTCTGGCGGGCACTGAGTTCGTGACCTCGGCGACCATCCGGCGGTTGCACGAGCTGCGCAGGCAGAAGCGGGCCGTGGAGTACGCCGTGGTGCCCACGGCTCGATACGCCGAGCAGCAGGTCAGCGACACCGAGATCGAGGCCTATTACCGTGACAATATTGCCAGCTTTCTCACCCCCGAGCGCGTCCGGCTCTCGTATATCGATCTTCGGCTCGAGGATCTGGCGGAGCAGATTGCCGTTGGCGATGAAGACCTGAGGCAGCGTTACGAGGAAAGAAAGGCACAGTTCGGAACCCCGGAAGACCGCAAGGTCAGTCACATCCTGATCCCGGTAGAGGATTCGCTCGATGCCGCGCAGGATGCGGCCGCCAAGGCGCGAATCGAGGAACTGCGTGCGCGAATCGGCGGCAGCGAGGATTTTGCCGCGGTCGCCAGAGCGGCATCCGGCGACCCCGGCTCGGCGCAGGATGGGGGCGACCTGGGATTCATCGGCCGCGGCATCATGGACCCGGAGTTCGAGCGCGTGGCCTATGAGCTGCCCCTAGGGCAAGTGAGCGAGCCGGTGCGGACCGCGTTCGGCTACCACTTGCTGCAGGTCACCGAGATTACCGAAGCCGAGGTGCAGCCTTTCGAGGCTCGAGTGGAGGAGCTGCGCCGGGAGCTGCAGCGCGAGCGCGCCGAATCGCAATTCTTCGCTCTAGCCGAGCAACTCGCGACCCTGACCTTCGAGGCGCCCGATACACTGAGTGTGGCGGCCGAGGCGCTCGACCTGCCGATTCAGAGCAGCGACTGGGTCGAACGCGCCGGCGGGTCGGGAATTGGAGCGCACGCCGCGGTGGTAAACGCCGCGTTTTCGGACGACGTGCTCGCGGGCGGCAACAACAGCGAGCCCCTGGAACTGGGTGGTGACCGCCTGGTTGTGGTGCGGGTTGCGGAACGAAGAGAGGCGACGCAGCGCTCCCTCGAAGAGGTGCGCGGCGAAATCGAGCAGCGGTTGCGCGCTGATGCGGCCCGCAATCGGGCGGCGGAGGCGGGCACGGAGATGCTGCGGCGCGTTCGCGGTGGCGAGTCGCTGAAGGCCGTGGCCGCCGCGGAGGGTCTCCAAGTGAAGGCCCCGGGTTTCATCACCCGAGAGAGTGCGGAGATCCCGCCCGCAGTCCTGCGCCAGGCGTTTCGACTTGGGCGACCCGGGCCGGGAGCGACGGTGGCGGACGGGGTGGTCCTGGCGAACGGCGATTTCGCCGTGATGGAGCTGCTCGGCGTGGAAGAGGGCGCCGCGCCGATCACCGCCGAGGAGCAGCAGTCCTTGCGCAACGCGATCATTCAGGCGCGTGCCCAGGACGCCGTGGCGGGCAGCACCGAGGGTCTGCGGACACGGGCCAAGGTCAGCATCAACCCCGAGAATTACTGAGCACGGCGCCGGATACGGTGTCCAGCTCGGGCGATTCACCGGGCGTCGGTGCCGCGAAGCGTCAGGCGCGCTCCTCGATGGGCATGGCGGTGATGTTGTAGCCGCAGTCCACGTAAGTGATCTCGCCGGTTACGGCGGACGCCAGGTCGGAGCACAGAAACGCGCCGACGTTGCCCACCTCGTCGATCGTGACGTTACGCCGCAGCGGCGAGAACCGTGCGCCGTGATCCAGCAGCCGGCGGAAATCGCCGATCCCGACCGCGGCGAGCGTCTTGATCGGCCCCGCCGATATAGCGTTGACGCGAATTCCCTTGGGCCCCAGCGAGTAGGCCAGGTAGCGGACGTTGGCCTCCAGGCTGGCCTTCGCCAGCCCCATGACGTTGTAGTGCGGTATCGCACGCACGGCGCCGAGGTAGCTCATGGTCAGTATGGCGCCGTTGCGGCCCTGCATCATGGGATAGGCGCCCTTGGCCAGCGCCGTGAGGCTGTAGGAGCTGATGTCGTGAGCGACGCGGAACCCCTCGCGCGTCGTGCTGGAGAAGAAATCACCCTTCAGTTCCTCGCCGGGCGCGAACGCCAGGGAGTGCACCAGGACGTCCAGCCCGTCCCAGTGCCGCGTCAGCTCTTCGAACAGGGTGGACAACTGCGCGTCGCTGGCGACGTCGCAGGGCAGGACGATCTTCGAATCGCACTCCGCCGCCAGGTCTTCCACCCGGCCCTTGAGTTTTTCGCCGGGGTACGTGAACGCGAGCTGCGCGCCCTCGCGTCGCAGCGCCTGGGCTACGCCCCAGGCGATGGAGCGGTTGCTGGCTACACCGCAGACCAGGGCGCGTTTGCCGTCCAGAAATCCCATCCTCGATTCCCACATTCGCCTGATTCCCGCCCGACGAGCCCTCCGGCGCGCGTTGGGAGGAGGGTGCGAAGTATACCGAGGCACCCCGCGCTTGAGAATGGATTCCCGTCACGGTGCGAGGGAATTGCCAGGTTCGCAGCCGGCGCCGTTTCCGCCACAATAGGCGCGATGCCCGCCCGAGCCTTCCCGCCGCGCCCGATCTCCGCCGGCCTGGCACTGTGCGTATTCCTGGCCGCGTGCAGCGCCGGTCCGAGCAATAGCCCGTACCCGGCCGCCGAGCGCGGCACGAACACCCTGTACGGGTCGTTTCGAGAGCGCCCGAAGCACCTGGACCCGGCCCAGTCCTACAGCTCGAACGAGATCATCTTCACCGCCCAGATCTACGAACCCCCGCTTCAGTATCACTACCTGCGCAGACCCTACCAGCTGGTGCCGCTGACCGGCGTCGACCTGCCCACCGTCCGCTACTTTGCCGCGGACGGGACCGAGCTCGGCGAGCACGAGCCCGCCGAGCGCGTTGTGAGGTCGGTCTATGCGATTCGGCTGCGGCCCGGCATCCGCTACCAACCGCATCCCGCTTTCGCCCGTGACGAAGGTGGCCGGCTGCTCTACCACGAGATGGACGATACGCGGCTTGCCGGCTACCGCACGATCGCGGATTTCCGGGGTACCGGCAGCCGCGAACTCGTGGCCGCCGATTACGTTTACCAGATCAAGCGCCTCGCGCACCCCGACGTTCAGTCGCCGATCCGTGGACTGATGGCCGAGTACGTGCTCGGTCTCGGCGAGCTGGCGGCGCGCTTGAGCGAGCTTCGCGACAGCGAGCCCGATGCGTTCATCGACCTGCGCGAGCACGAGCTGGCCGGCGTGCAGGTGACGGGAAGGCACAGCTATCAGATCACCATCCACGGCAAGTACCCGCAGTTCATCTACTGGCTGGCAATGCCGTTTTTCGCGCCGGTGCCCTGGGAGGCTGATCGGTTCTATTCGCAGCCCGGAATGGCGCAGCGAAACCTGACGCTGGACTGGTTTCCGGTGGGGACCGGCCCATACATGCTGGTGGAGAACAATCCCAATTACCGCATGACCCTGAGGCGCAACCCCAACTTTCGTGGCGAGCCGTACCCCGACGCTGGCGAACCCGGCGATGGCGAGTCGGGCTTGCTGGCCGACGCCGGGAAACGAATGCCGTTTATCGACAGCGCTGTGTACAGCCTCGAGAAGGAGGATATCCCCTACTGGAGCAAGTTCCTGCAGGGCTACTACGACACCTCCGGCGTGAGCTCCGACAGCTTCGACCAGGCGGTGACCATCGGCGGGCGTGGAGAGGTGGCGCTCAGCGAGGCGCTTGTGGCCCAGGGCATACGCCTGCAAACGGCGATCGCGCCCACCATTTTCTACCTCGGCTTCAACATGCTCGATCCCGTGGTCGGTGGTTACTCGGCGCGCGCACGCAAGCTGCGCCAGGCGCTCGCAATCGCGATTGATTACGAGGAGTTCGTCTCGATCTTTCTGAACGGGCGAGGAATCGCGGCGCATGGACCCTTGCCCCCCGGCATCTTCGGTTACCGGGACGGCATGGATGGGATCAACCCCTTCGCTTACGAATGGCGGGACGGGCGCGCGCAGCGGCACAGCATCGATCATGCGCGCCGCCTGCTCGCCGAGGCGGGAATCGAGAACGGCCGCGACCGGGTCAGCGGCGAGCCCCTGGTGCTGAACCTGGACATCACGGCGTCCGGACCGCAGGACAAGGCCAGGCTGGACTGGTTTCGCAAGCAGTTCCGCAAGCTGGACATTGAGTTGCTGGTTCGCAATACCGACTACAACCGCTTCCAGGACAAGATGCGCAATGGGAATGCGCAGATATTCTTCTGGGGCTGGAATGCGGACTACCCTGACCCGGAGAACTTCCTGTTCCTGCTCTACGGGCCAAACGGCAAGGTCGCGCACGGCGGGGAAAACGCGGCCAATTACTCCAGCGCCGAGTTTGATCGCCTCTTCGACCGGATGAAGAGCATGGCAAATGGCGCGGAGCGCCAGGCGCTCATCGACGCGATGCTCGAACTCGTTCGTGAGGATGCCCCCTGGGTCTGGGGCTTTCACCCGACCCAGTTTACCCTGCTGCATTCCTGGTATGGCAACGCGAAGCCGAACCAGATGGCCAACAACACGCTTAAATTCCACCGCATCGACCCGCTGCTCCGTGAGCGAAGACGCATGGCCTGGAACGAGCCGCGAGCCTGGCCGTTCTTCGTCGTTCTCGGCTTGCTGATAGTCCTCGCTGCGCCCGCTTTGGTGCTTTACCTGCGTCGTGAGCGAGCGGACGCATTCGGGTCGCGCGCCGCATGAGCGCCTATCTGCTGCGCCGGCTGCTCTTTGCCGCACCCATTCTGGTGGGCGTGAATCTGATCACCTTCGCGCTCTTCTTCCTGGTCAGCGGCCCGGATGACATGGCGCGCGTGCACCTCGGGGTGAAGCACGTGACACCCGAGGCGATCACGGCCTGGAAGCGCGCGCGGGGGTACGATCGGCCGCTGTTCTACGATCCCGCCCAGCCGGAGATCGGGCAGTCGTTGAGCAGGACTGTGTTCTTCGACAAGTCGCTGAAACTGTTCGTCTTCGAGTTCGGGCGGTCGGATTCGGGACGCGACATCGGCAGCGATATCGCGCAGCGCATGTGGCCGAGCCTTGCGATCGCGGTTCCGGTTTTCGCGCTGGGCCTGCTCGCGAACATCACCTTCGCAATGTTGATCGCGTTCTTTCGGGCCAGCTACCTGGATATTGGCGCGGTCGTCGCGTGCATCGTTCTCATGTCGATCTCGCCCCTCTTCTATATCATCGGCGGGCAGTACTTGTTGGGCAAGGTGCTGCATCTGGTGCCCATCTCCGGCTACGCGCCGGGCTGGTCCGCCTGGAGCTTCGTCGTGCTGCCGGTGCTTGTCGGAGTCGTCTCGGGAATCGGCAGCGGGACGCGCTGGTACCGCACGATCTTTCTCGAGGAGATGCACAAGGACTACGTGCGCACCGCCCGGGCCAAGGGGCTGAGCGAGTACCGGGTGCTGTTCGGGCACGTGTTGAGGAACGCATTGGTCCCCATCCTCACCGGGGCAGTGGTCATCTTTCCCTTGCTGTTCATGGGTAGCCTGCTGCTGGAGTCGTTCTTTGCCATCCCCGGGCTCGGCAGCTACACCATCGACGCGATCCATTCGCAGGACTTCGCGGTCGTGCGTGCGATGGTTTTCCTGGGTTCGGTGCTCTACATTGCCGGCCTACTGCTCACCGACATCTCCTACACGCTGGTTGACCCGCGGATACGCCTCGGGAGGGTGCGCTGAGCGTGCTGCCCAAGGTCGCGCGAGTGCTGGCGGCTCCGGCGCTGGTCGTGGCCGTGGTCTACGGCAGCGTCGCCGCCTTGAACGGGCTCCCGGTCGTGTTGTGGACTGACGCCTGCCTCGGCCTGCTGGCGCTGGGGGTGTACGCGCTCGCCCTGCACGCCCGCAGCAGGCCGCCGTTGCGCGCCGTATGGGGCCGGGTGTTTCGCCGTCCGCTGACGGTGGTCGCGGCGCTGGTCCTCGCCGCCTACGCGCTGGTCGGCCTGCTCGACTCGGTGCATTTCCGACCCGCGGAGCCAGGGCCGGAAAACACGGCGTCCGCGACCCGCTACTCGAGCCAGGTGCTGAGCCTGCTCGATGTGGCACTCGCGCCGCTGCGCACCCGAGCTGAGAAGAGCTACTCGGCCCCGCTGGCGACGCACGCATACGTCAAGGAGTCGATCGAGCGCGACGGCGGCGTCGATCGCGTCCATGTGCGCCTGCGGCACGGCGGCAGCCACCTTGCAGACCCCGCGGACCGCCATGCCGACGTCACGCGATCGCTGATTCGGGCGGCGCTGCTGGCGCTGAGCGCCACAGGCCTGGCTGGCGCGGTGCTCGTCTTGGCGCTGGCGCGCTCCCGCGGCGAGCCCCTGCGCCCGACACTGGCCCGGCTGCTTGCCGGCGCGCATGCCTTTCCCTGGAGGACGGGGCTGGCGGCCCTGGCGGGCCTGCTCTTCGTGGTGTTCGGGCTGGCACTTCTCGCATCCGGCTACCACGTGCTGGGAACCGACAAGGTCGGGCAGGACGTGCTCTATCAGACGCTTAAGAGCGTGCGCACGGGGATCGTAATCGGCACCGTATCCTCGCTGGTCATGCTGCCGTTTGCGATTACGCTCGGTCTGGCGGCGGGATATTTTCGCGGCTGGGTGGACGATGTCGTCCAGTACGCGTACACGGTGCTGAACTCCATCCCCGCGGTTCTTCTCATCGCCGCGGCCGTGCTTACCCTACAGATCCAAATGACCAACCATCCGCAGTTGGCGGACAGTTCCGTGGCGCGGGCCGATCTGCGCCTGTTCTTCCTGTGCCTGATCCTCGGCTTGACGAGTTGGACCAATCTGTGCCGTCTGCTGCGGGCCGAGACCCTGAAGCTTAGCGAACTGGACTACGTGCAGGCGGCGATCACCCTGGGTACGCGTCCGGCGCGCATCCTGGCTCGCCACATTCTGCCCAATGCCATGCACATCGTCCTGATCACGGTGGTGCTGGATTTCAGTACCCTGGTGCTCGCCGAGGCGGTGCTCTCCTACGTCGGCGTGGGCGTCGACCCCACCATGGAGAGCTGGGGCAACATGATCAACAGCGCCCGCCTCGAGCTGGCCCGTGAGCCGCTCGTCTGGTGGTCGGTGGCGGCGGCGTTCGCCTTCATGTTCGTGCTGGTGCTGGCGGCTAACCTGTTCGCGGACGCGGTCCGCGATGCCTTCGACCCGCGGTTGCGCGATCAGTGAGCAACAGCAAGGACGTTGCGCGCGGGTTTGCCACGGTGACGGAGCGCGTAGACGCTGCGCATGAGCCCCTGCTCAGCGTCAGGAAGCTGGTCACCGAGATCGGGGAAGGGGCAGGCACCCTGCGCGTCGTCGACGGGATCGATCTCGACATCGCGCCGGGCGAGACGTTTGCCCTGGTCGGTGAGTCGGGATGTGGCAAGTCCATGACCGCGCTCTCGATTATGCGCCTGCTGCCGCAGCCACCGGCGCGTATCGTATCGGGCGAGGTCCGCCTCGCCGGCGAAGACCTGCTGCGTCTTCCGGAGCGGCGGATGCGCGCGCTGCGCGCTTCCCGGATCGGAATGATCTTCCAGGAATCGATGACCTCGCTCAATCCGGTCCTCGGCATCGGCGCCCAGATCGGCGAGGCGGTGCTGAGCCGGCACGGTGGGGGCGCGCGGTCCGCGCGCGCGCGTGTGCTCGAGCTCTTGCGCGCGGTGCACATGCCGGATCCGGAGCGCAGGCTGCTCGAGTACCCGCACCAGCTTTCGGGCGGAATGAAGCAGCGGGCGATGATCGCCATGGCCCTGGCGGGTGACCCGGACCTGCTGATCGCCGACGAGCCGACCACGGCGCTGGACGTCACCATCCAGGCTCAGGTTCTGCAGCTCTTGCGCGAGCTTCAGCGCGAGCGCGCTCTGGCGCTGCTGTTGATCACCCACGATCTGGGCCTGGTGGCGGAGATGGCGGACCGGGTGGCGATCATGTACGCGGGGCAGATCGTCGAGCAGGCCACTCGTGCGCAGCTGCTTGCCAGCCCGGCGCACCCGTATACGCGGCGGCTGTTTGCGTCCGTGCCCGAGTTCGGCAAGCGCGAGCATGAGCTCGCCGCGATCGAGGGGCGCCCGCCCTCACCCGGTGCCGGCTCGTCGGGTTGCCGTTTCGCGGGGCGCTGCGCCTTCGCGATCGAGCGTTGCCGCGAGGAGGCGCCGCCGTGGCAGTCAAACGAGAGCGGACACCTGGCGCGCTGCCATCGGCTCGCGGAGGTGCGGGCAGCCGCAGGGCAGGCGGATGTCGCGGGGCTTCCGGCTCGAGCCCCCGCGGATGCGGGAAGCCCAGTGCCGTTGCTGGAGATCCGCGATCTGAAGGTTCACTTCCCCGCGCGGCGCGCGCTGCCGTGGAGATCCGGGTCGGCGGTGCGCGCGGTCGATGGCGTGGATCTCTCGCTTGCCGCCGGCAAAACGCTCGCCCTGGTCGGCGAGTCGGGATGCGGCAAGACGACGCTCGCCCGAGCTGCGTTGCGGCTGTTACGACCGACGGCGGGCAGCGTCCGCTTGGAGGGCGCGGATGTCGGCGAAATGGCGAGGCGCGGGCGCGCCGCCTTGCGCGGGCAGGTGCAGATGGTCTTTCAGGATCCGTTTGCCTCTATGAACCCGCGCCTGACGGTCGGCGAGATCGTTGCCGAAGGGTTGCGCAACCAGGGCCATGCGGCCGGGCCGCGAGAACTAGCGGCCGCCGCCGCACTCGAGCAGGTGGGCATCGAGGCGGATGCGGTGGGGCGCTATCCGCACGAGTTTTCCGGCGGGCAGCGCCAGCGGATCTGTATCGCGCGCGCCCTGGTCGTACGCCCGCGTCTGCTGGTCTGTGACGAGCCGACCAGCGCGCTCGACGT
>JBFKOE010000055.1:0-10651 GCA_041629015.1 Gammaproteobacteria bacterium | reverse complement strand
CCGCCCGTCGCGGGGGCCGAAGGGCGTGTCGATGCGCACCGTGGCGCCGCGGCCACGCACCCCGGCGTCGTCGAGACTGAACTCGGCGCGCAGCGCCCGCTCACCAACCGCCTGGCGCAGCAGCTCGGCGGGGTCCGCGCCGGGCTTCGCGGCCACGGTTTCGAGCTGGATCAGGGCATCGCGCTGTGGCGCCACCGCGAGCAGCCGGTCGGGTCGGTTAAGGATCCTCCAGCCATCGGGAAAGACCATCCTGATTCCCAGCGGCCCGTGGTAGAAGCGGTTGCCGCGGACCATGCCCTGGGACTCGCTGTCGCCGAACACCAGGCCGTCCAGGGCGCGGAGAAACCGGGCGCGGTCCTCGACGCGGGGCGCGGCCGTCCGCAGGCTCGCCGCCTCGGCGACCACCTCCTGCAGCCGGCGGTCGTTCTCCGGATGGGTCGCAAAGACGCCGTGGTAGACCTGGGCCTCGCGTCCCTCGCGCCGCGCCTGCGCAACCTCGAACAGCTCCTGGTCCTTGAGCACCCCGATCACCCGGGTCATGGCGTTGTGGTCGTAGCCGGCGCGCGCCAGGTACTGCGCGCCCAAGCGGTCGGCCTCGAGCTCGTGCTCGCGCCCGTAGCCGCGAACCAGCGCGGTCCCCGCGAGCCCGGCGAGGTCCGCGGCGCCGGAGCCGGCGTGGGCGCCGATCACCGCCCCGATCAGGCCGGTCACGGTCGCGGCGCTCTGCTGGCGCACCGAGTGCCGTGCGGTCACGTGGCCGAGTTCGTGGCCGAGCACGGCCGCAAGCTCGGCCTCGCTGCCCAGATAGGCCAGCAGTCCGCGGGTGATGTAGATGTATCCCCCGGGGAGCGCAAAGGCATTGACCTCCGAGCTGTCGAGCAGGGTGAACTGGTAGTCGATCTCCGGGCGGTGACTCACCGCCGCGAGCGCTCGCCCGATCCTCTGCACCATGGCCTGCAGCCGGGGGTCCTCGTAGCGTCCCTTGGCCTTGATGATCTCGCCGTGATAGCGCGCGCCCAGCGCCAGCTCCTGCTCCTCGCTCATGAGCACGAAGTCGCTGCGGCCGGTGACCGGGTTCAGCGCGCAGCCGGCAAGCGCGAGCAGCGCGGCCGCGGCAGCGGCGCGCAGCAGCCCGCGGCGGCCGCAAACAAAAAGGGCGTCCACCCGGGACGCCCTTCGCGGTACTCGCTGGATCAACATTCGCTTACTTGTTGATTCCGTACTTGCGGCGGAACTTGTCCACGCGACCCGCCGTGTCGAGGATCTTCTGCTTGCCGGTATAGAAGGGATGGCATGCCGAGCAGACCTCGATGTGCAGCTCCTTGCCTGCCGTGGAGCGCGTCTCGAAGGTGTTGCCGCAGCTGCACACCACCTTCACATCGTTGTACGCGGGATGGATCTCGGGCTTCATGACGCTCTACCTTGCTGAGCCGCGGGGGCTGCCCCGCTCGCGGCGAGCCGCGAATGATACGGCCTTCACTCGCGGGCGGCAAGGGCGCACCCCGCGCCCCGGTGGAAGGTCTCGCCGGGCGAGCAGCTTAGGGCGCCAGACTACGACGGGTTCTCAACTACGCGACCTAACAGGCTGTCGCCGAAGCATTTCGAGGTTTATCCACAGAAGCTGTGGACAACTTTGTGGATTAAATGCCCCGGTTTTTCGGCGCGGCCCGCCGACGCGGATTCGGCGCCACCTTGGGCAAATCTTGACCAATCCTTAATATATCTTTCCATTCAGTGGCTTAGCAGGGCCCGCCCGGACAACGGCGCGAACGCCCCCGCCGGCGCCCGAGAGGCCGCGGAGGTTGGCGCCCCTTGTGCATAAGCGAGACGAAACGAGACGCGAGACCTTGCGATAACCTGGCATTACGTGCTAGGCGGACCGCGCCAGCGCGACACCGACGACCGCCAACAGCTCGTCCAGGAACCGCAGCCCCAGAGGGGTGGCGCGCACCCGCCGGCCGGTCTCCTCGACCAGGCCGCGCGCCGCCGCGCGCCCCAGCCCGGCCCCGACCGCCTCCCACGCCAATCCGGTGCGCTCCTCGAACAGCGGCCGGGGGAAGCCGTCCACCAGGCGCAGGGCATTGAGCAGGAATTCCTCGGCGAGGTCGGCCGGCGGGACCGGGCTGAGGGAGCGTGCCTCCTCGCTGCCCGCCGTCGCCAGGTAACGCACAGGGTCGCTCTCCTTGCGGCTGCGCCGAACGCCGTCGGACCCGCTGAGCTTGCCATGCGCGCCGGCGCCGAGGCCGAGGTAGTCGCCGAAGGTCCAGTAATTGAGGTTGTGCTCGCAGCGCCGCCCGCGACGGGCGTAGTTGGAGATCTCGTAGCGCTCAAGGCCGGCGGCCTGCAGCGCGGCCATGCCCTGTTCCTGCATCGCCCAGCGCGCATCCTCGTCGGGCAGCGGGGGCGGGTGCTGGCCGAACGGAGTGCCGGGCTCCACGGTGAGCTCGTAGTAGGAGACATGCTCGGGCTCCAGGCGCAACGCCTCCTCGACGTCGGCGCGCGCCCCGGCCGGGTCCTGGCCGGGAAGGCCGAACATCAGGTCCAGGTTCAGGTTGTCGAAACCCGCACTGCGCGCGGCCGCCACCGCCGCGCGGGCCTGGCGCGCATCGTGGATGCGCCCGATACGCGTCAGCGCCGCGTCGTCAAAGCTCTGGATGCCGAGCGAGAGGCGGTTGACGCCGGCCCGGCGCAGCGCGGTCAGCCGGGTCTCGTCGACCGTGCCGGGATTCGCTTCCAGGGTGATCTCGGCCGCCGGGGCGAAACTCAGGCGCTGGCGCAGCCCCGCCAGCAGCCGCTGGTAGAAATTGGCCCCGAGCAGGCTGGGCGTCCCGCCGCCGAAGAAGACCGATACCACCGGCCGCCCCCCGACCGGCCCCAGATCGAGCTCGAGATCGCGCAGCAGGGCCTCGAGGTAGGCGTCCTCCGGCAGGCGCTCGGGCCAGACGTGGGAGTTGAAGTCGCAGTACGGGCACTTGCGCGCGCACCAGGGCAGGTGCAGGTAGAGGCTCAGCGGCACGGCCGACACGGCAGCCATCGCGGCGCGCTCAGCCCGCGGCGTCCTCGTGCAGCCGCGCGCGCAGGGCTTGCAGCGCTTGGCCGCGGTGGCTGAGTCGGTTCTTGTCCGCAGGCGCGAGCTCGGCCGCGCTGCACTCGAGTCCGGAGACCAGGAACAGCGGATCGTAGCCGAAACCGTTGGCGCCGCGTGCCCGCTCCAGGACACTGCCCTCCCAGGTGCCCTGGAAGATCCACGGGGTGGCATCCTCGGCGTGGCGCATCAGGACCAGCAGGCACCGAAAGCGCGCGCCGCGCCGCTCCGGCGGCAGACCCTCCAGCGCGCGCAACAGCTTGACGTTGTTGGCGGCGTCGTCGGCCGACTCCCCCGCGTAGCGCGCCGAGCGGATTCCGGGCGCGCCGCCCAGGGCGTCCACCTCCAGGCCCGAGTCGTCGGCCAGCGCCGGCAGGCCGCTTGCCTGCGCCGCCGCGCGCGCCTTGATCAGCGCGTTCTCGACGAAGCTCAGCCCGGTCTCGGCGACCTCGCCGACGCCGAAGGCGTCCTGGCCGACGATCTCGACCTCCAGATCCGCCAGGACCTGGCGAATCTCGCGCACCTTGCCGGCATTGCTGCTGGCGAGGACGATGCGCCGCGGCGGCGCCACTCAGTCCTCCGCCAGCACCTGGCGCTGGGCGCCGATCAGCGTGCCGATGCCGCCGGCCGCCAGATCGAGCATGGCGTCGAGCTCCTCGCGCCGAAAGGCATGGCCCTCGGCCGTGCCCTGCACCTCGACGAAGGCGCCGGCGTCGTTCATGACCACGTTCATGTCGGTCTCGGCCTCGCAGTCCTCAGCGTAATCGAGGTCCAGCACCGGGGTGCCGCGATAGATGCCGACCGACACCGAGGCCACGGCGCCGTGCAGCGGGTCACGGGCCATACCCCCCGCGCCCTTGAGCTTGGCGACGGCGTCGGCGAGCGCGACGTAGGCGCCGGTGATGGAGGCCGTGCGGGTGCCGCCGTCGGCCTGGATCACGTCGCAATCGATGATCAGGGTGCGTTCGCCGAGCGCCTCGAGATCGATCACGGCGCGTAGCGCGCGGCCGATCAGGCGCTGGATCTCCATGGTGCGCCCGCCCTGGCGTCCCCGCGCCGCCTCGCGCGCCATGCGCTCGCCGGTGGAGCGCGGCAGCATGCCGTACTCCGCGGTCACCCAGCCGCGGCCCTTGCCGCGCAGGAAAGGCGGCACCCGCTCCTCCACCGTGGCGGTGCACAGCACGCGCGTGTCGCCGAACTCGACCAGCACCGATCCCTCGGCATGGCGAGTGTAGCGCCGGGTCAGGCGCACGGGGCGCAGCTCATCGGGGGCACGACCGCTGGGTCGCATGCGTATTCCTTCACTGATATAAACTAGCCGCGATTATATACCGCGCCTTATGCGCCCAACGGCCGCGGGAGCCGCCATGATCCGCAGCATGACCGCCTTCGCACGCAGGGAAAAGGCCACGGAGTGGGGCAGCCTGGTCTGGGAGCTGCGCTCCGTGAATCACCGCTACCTGGAGACCAGCCCCCGGCTGCCGGAGGATTTCCGCGTCCTGGAGCCCGAGGTGCGCGAGCTGGTCTCCAGCAAGGTCGGCCGCGGCAAGCTCGAGTGCAACCTGCGCTTTCAGGCCGCGCCCGGCAGCACGCCGCAGATCAGCGTCGACCACGGCCTGGCCACGGCGCTGGTCGAGGCGAGCGGCGAGATCGACAGCCTGCTGCTCAACGCCGCGCGGGTGAACCCCATCGAGCTGCTGCGCTGGCCGGGCGTGCTCAGCATCAAGGGGCCGGACCCGGAGCCGGTGCTCGAGGAGGCGCTGGCGCTGCTGCAGGAGGCGCTCGATGAGCTGCTCGAAACCCGACGGCGCGAGGGGGCTCGCATCCACGAGGTGATCGCCGAGCGCTGCCAGGGAATCAGCACGCTGACCTGCCAGGTGCGCGAGCGTTTGCCCGAGATCCTCGAGCGCCAGCGCGAGCGACTGCGCTCGCGCCTGGAGGAGGTCCGCGAGGAGCTGAGCGCAGAGCGCCTGGAGATGGAGATGGTGCTGTTCGCGCACAAGATCGACGTCGCCGAGGAGATGGAGCGGCTCGAGGGTCACGTCGAGGAGGTGCTGCGCGTCATCGAGAGTTCCGAGCCCGTCGGCCGGCGACTCGACTTCCTGATGCAGGAGCTCAACCGCGAGGCCAACACCCTCGGCTCGAAATCCGCTGACATTGAGACCACCCGCGCGGCGGTGGACCTGAAGGTGCTGATCGAGCAGATGCGCGAGCAGGTGCAGAACGTCGAATGAGCGCGCCCGGCGTCTCGATCACGGCCCGTCCGGCGCGCGCATGAGCGGCAGCCTGTACATCCTTTCCGCGCCCTCGGGCGCGGGCAAGACCTCCCTGGTCGAGGCGCTGCTGGCCAGCGAGCCGAGCGTCGGCGTGGCGGTCTCTCACACCACCCGCGCGATGCGGCCCGGCGAGCGGCCCGGCGATCACTACCACTTCGTCGACGTGGCCGAGTTCGAGGCCATGCTGGCCGCGGACGCGTTCCTCGAGCACGCACAGGTGTTCGACAACCGGTACGGCACGGCCCGCGAGCAGGTGGAGCGGCGCCTCGGCGCGGGCGAGGACCTGATCCTGGAGATCGACTGGCAGGGCGCCCGCCAGGTGCGCGAGCGCATGCCCGGCTGCGTCTCCATCTTCATCTTGCCGCCCTCGCGGGACGAGCTGCGCCGCCGCCTGCGCCAGCGCGGCCAGGACAGCGAGGAGGTGATCGCGCGGCGCATGGCGGCGGCGGTCGAGGAGATCTCGCACCACGACGAGTACGGCTACCTGGTGGTCAACGACCGCTTCGAGGAGGCGCTCGCCGACCTGCGCGCGATCGTGCGAGCCGGCCGGCTGCGCGGCCGGCGCCAGCTCGAGGCGCACGCCGGACTGCTCGCCGAGCTGATGGCGTGACCCGGCGCCATCGGGTAAACTTGCCCGCTTCGCGCCGGCGCGGCGACGTGCCTGGCGGCGAGCCTTCCCTGGTAAACGCGGAGCGGATTCTATGGCGCGGGTGACCGTTGAGGATTGCCTGGACAAGGTGGACAACCGATTTCAGCTGGTGCTGGTCGCGGCCAAGCGCGCCCGGCAGCTGAGCATGGGGCAGAACCCGCACCTGCCCTGGGACAACGACAAGCCCACGGTCGTCGCCCTGCGCGAGATCGCCGAGGGACTGGTCACCCCGGAGATCCTCGACGAGGTGGTCGCCGAGGAGCACGCCCAGGAGTCGGTGCTCTCCGAGGAGGAGGTGCGCGAGGAGACCACCTGAGGCGCGGGCATGTCCACGCGACTCGAGCAAAGCCGCCCCTGGGCGGCTTTTTTCATGCCCGGCTCCGCCGGGCCAGTGCACGTCGCGGGGCTGAAACTTGAGCGCGGCGGTGTATGATTTTCTCTGTCAGCCCCGTAGAGCGGTCCGCCGTCGTGAGCGTCATCGATCTTCGCAGCCCCAGCTTTCGGATCAGCGACCTGTGCACGCTGCTCGAGGACTACCTCAGCCGCGAGCAGATCGCGCGCGTCTACCGCGCCTACCTGTTCAGCGCCCAGGCCCATGAGGGGCAGTATCGCGCCAGCGGCGATCCCTACGTCTCGCACCCGCTAGAGGTGGCGCGGGTGATGGCCGAGATGCACATGGACCACCAGAGCATCATCGCCGCGCTGCTGCACGATGTGCTCGAGGACACCTCGGTCACCAAGGAGAAGCTGGCCCAGGAGTTCGGCGCCGAGGAGGCGGAGCTGGTCGACGGCGTCAGCAAGCTCACCCAGATCGAGTTCGACACCCCCGCCGAGGCGCAAGCGGAGAACTTCCGCAAGATGATGCTGGCCATGACCCGCGACATTCGGGTCATCCTGATCAAGCTCGCCGACCGGCTGCACAACATGCGCACCCTGGGCGCGCTGGGGCCGGAGAAGCGCCGGCGGGTCGCCCGCGAGACCCTGGACATCTTCGTGCCCATCGCCAGCCGTCTGGGCATGAACACCCTGCGCGTCGAGCTCGAGGACCTGGCCTTCGAGGCCATGCACCCCATGCGCTACCGGGTGCTGCGCAAGTCGATCGTGCGCTCGCGCGGCAACCGCAAGGAGCTGACCAAGAAGATCGGCAACACCCTGCGCCGGCGGCTGCGCGAGGAGCAGATCGCCGGGCGGGTGCTCGGCCGCGAGAAGCACCTCTACAGCATCTACCGCAAGATGCGCGAGAAGGGGCTGTCGTTCAACGAGGTGCTCGACGTCTACGCCTTTCGCATCATCGTCGACGACGTCGACACCTGTTACCGGGTGCTGGGGGTGGTGCACAACCTCTACAAGCCGGTGCCGGGGAAGTTCAAGGACTACGTCGCCATACCCAAGGCCAACGGCTACCAGTCGCTGCACACGGTGCTGTTCGGGCCCTTCGGCGTGCCGATCGAGGTCCAGATCCGCACCGAGGACATGCACCGGGTCGCCGAATCCGGGATCGCCGCGCACGGGCTCTACAAGGCCGGGGAGAAGTCCGGCAGCAGCGCCCAGAGCCGCGCCCGCGACTGGCTGCGCGGCCTGCTGGAGATGCAGCGCGAGGCCGGCGACTCCACCGAGTTCCTGGAAAACGTCAAGATCGACCTCTTTCCCGACGAGGTCTACGTCTTCACGCCCAAGGGCGAGATCAAGCAGCTGCCGCGCGGCGCCACCGCCGTGGACTTCGCCTACGCGGTGCACTCGGACGTGGGCAACACCTGCGTGGCGGCGAAGATCGATCGGCGCCTAGCGCCGCTGCGCTCACCGCTCGCCACCGGGCAGACCGTGGAGATCATCACCACCAGGACCGCGCGCCCGAACCCCGCCTGGCTGGGCTTCGTGGTCACGGCCAAGGCGCGCAGCGGCATCCGCAGCTACCTGAAGAAGCTGCAGCGCGCGGACGCCAACCGCCTCGGGCGCCACATGCTTGATGCCTCGCTGGGCTCGCTCTCGGCCTCGCTGGGCGAGGTGGAGCCGGGGCGCATCGAGGCCCTGGCCAAGGAATACGGCCTAGCCAACACCGAGGCGCTGTTTACCCAGCTCGGGCTCGGCCAGCGGGTGGCCGACCTAGTGGCGCGCCGGCTGCTGCCCGACGCCGAGCAGACACCGGAGCGCGCCGAGGGCAGCGCCGAGCCGCTCACCATCAAGGGCAGCGAGGGCATGGTCGTTTCCTACGGCAAGTGCTGCCGCCCGATCCCGGGCGACCCGGTGATGGGCTTCGTGAGCATCGGGCGCGGCATCGTCGTGCACGCCGAGTCGTGCAAGAACGTCCGCGAGCTCTCCAACCGCTCGGAGAAGTGGATCGACGTCGAATGGGCGCCGGACCTGCAGGGCGAGTTCCCGGTCGAGATCCGGGTCGAGGTGGTGAATCAGCGCGGCGTGCTGGCGACCGTGGCCTCGGCGATCTCGGACATGGGCTCCAACATCGAGTACGTCAACCTCGACGAGCGTGACGGCGCAAACAGCACCCTGCACTTCACCGTCGCCGTCGCCAACCGCCAGCACCTGGCGCGGATCATGCGCCGCATTCGCGCCATCCCGCAGGTGCTGCGCATCAGCCGCTCGAAGAAATGAACGACCGGGAGAAGACGCAATGATCCGCGAGGCCATAAACACCGACGCCGCGCCGCAGGCCATCGGCACCTACTCGCAGGCCGTGCGGGTCGGCGACACCGTCTATCTCTCCGGCCAGATCCCGCTCGACCCGGCAACGATGGAGCTGGTGGACGGGCCGATGGAGGCCCAGATCCGGCGCGCGTTCGCCAACCTCGAGGCGGTGGCGGGGGCCGCGGGCGGCTCGCTCGCGCAGCTGGCGAAGCTCACCGTTTACCTCACCGACCTGGGCCACTTCCCGCTGGTCAACCAGGTGATGGGCGAGTTCTTCTCCGAGCCCTACCCGGCGCGCGCGGCCATCGGCGTCGCCAGCCTGCCCAAGGGCGCGCAGTTCGAGGTCGAGGCCGTGCTGGTGCTGGGCGAAGGCGCCTAGACGCGGCCGCGGCTGTGCCCCCGCGCGAGGCCTCCCGCGATCAGGTGGGCGGCGCGCAGCGGCTCCGGGATGGCGCCGCGCACCGCGAGGCCCTCGAGCAGCGCCTCAGCCATCGCCTTGCCGATCCCGCGGCGCTGGACGTAAACGCCGGCCAGGCGCTCCATCGGCCCGGCGCGCTCGATCAGGCGCCACTTCCGCCGCCCCCCACGCACCTTTTCCAGCAGGGCCGCGCGGATGCGCTCCAGATCGGGAGCACGCCGGGCCACAACCAGCACGTCGAGCCCGCAGCAGCGGTGCAGGGCGTCGAGGTCGACGACGTTGAAGCCGGCGAGCGCGATCCCCTGCAGAAGCACGAGTTGCAGCTGCGGCCGAAAGCGCGATTCGCCGAGCATGGCGATCAGCGCCGCGGTGGCATCGGCGCCGTCGCGCCGCACCCGCGTGCTCAACACCCCCTCGAGGCGCAGGCCCGCGTAGACGGCACCCACCACCAGCACCGATCCGCGCCCGCCGGGGTCGAAGGGGGCGTCGTCGATGCCGACCAAGTGGCTGGGGAGCCGGGACACGGCGCTGCGGGCGGGCTCAGGGGTAGAGCAGGAAGCTCTCCCAGCGCTCGCCTTGGCGCTGGTAGCAGCGGCGCTCGTGCAGGCGCGAAGGGCGATTGCTCCAGAACTCGATGCGCTCCGGCACCACGCGGTAGCCGGACCAGAAGGGCGGCCGCGGCACCTTGCCGATCGGGTGGCGCGCGGCGGCGGCCGCCACACGGCGCAACAGGGTGAAGCGGCTCGGCAGGCGCTCGGACTGGCGCGAGGCCCAGCCGCCGATCTGGCTGTCGCGCGGCCGGCTCGCCCAATAGCGATCGGCCTCCTCCTCGCTGACCGGCTCCACCGCCCCCTCCACCAGCACCTGCTCGGCCAGCGGCGGCCAGTAGAAGCACAGCGCGGCGCGCGGGTTCTCGGCGATCTGCCGGGACTTGCGGCTGCCCAGGTTGGTGTAGAAGACCAGGCCGCGCTCATCGAGACCGCGCAGCAGCACGGTGCGCGCCATCGGCCGGCCCTGGGCGTCCGCCGTGGCAAGCGTCATGGCGCCCGGCTCCGGCAGGTCGGTCTCGCCGGCGCGCCGCAGCAGCTCCGCCAGTCGGTGCAGCGCCTCCTGGTATGAGTCCATGGTCTTCCTCGGGCTCAGGGGCTGGCCCCGTAGCCGGCCAGCTCGACGTAGCCGACCCCGCTGACCGGGCCCGCCGCGCGCTCGCCCTCGACCGCCACCGCGCCCTCCCAGTAGCGAACGGCCAGATCGAGCTCCTGGTCGGCCAGGCGCGGCCGAATGTCGAGCTCGAGGGCCAGTTCGGGCACCGCCAGGCGCCAGCGGCTCGGGTAGCGCACCCCGGTCCGCGGGCTCATCCAGTGCGCGCGGACCTCGATCTCCACCGCCTCGGGCCCCAGCGTCACACCGCGCCCGGCGGCATCGACCCAGACACCGCTACTGAAGGGGCTGCGTCGCGGCTCGCCGCGGCGGCGCAGATCATAAAACATCAACTCGCTGCCGTCTTCCAGCTGCAAGGCGAACCAGTCCCAACCGGCCAGATCCGGCCCCAGGGCGCTGCTGCCCCACTCACGGTCCAT